>JAJRUC010000078.1 GCA_024278015.1 Chloroflexota bacterium | reverse complement strand
GAGCTGGTGGAGCAATCGCTGCGGCAGGCGGCGCTGTGGGATGAAGTGAAAGACAAACTTCAGCAAAGCGGATTGAGTTTGTCCGGCGGGCAGCAACAGCGATTGTGCATCGCCCGCACAATTGCCACCAAGCCGGAGATTATTTTGATGGATGAGCCTGCCTCTGCCCTCGACCCGATTGCCACCCTGAAGATTGAAGATTTAATGCGGGAACTGGTGAAAAACTATACCATCATCATCGTCACCCACAACATGCAGCAAGCCGCCCGCGCCAGCGATTTCACCGCCTATTTTTTGATGGATCGGGATGACCGCGCCGGGGCGCTGGTGGAATACGGCGAGACGGGGCAACTCTTCACCAACCCCAAAGATAAACGGACGGAAGATTATATCACGGGGCGATTTGGGTAAAATCAATTTTGCGCTAAAATAAAGGAAATGAGGGGTGAATTATGACTCTGACCACAATTCGGACTGAATTTGACCGCGAACTGACCGACCTGAACGACAACCTGCTGCGTCTGGGGAGCATGGTCAGCGCAGCAATTGCCCTTTCGATGCAGGCGCTCAAGGAACGCAACCCGGCATTGGCCCGGCAGGTAATTGCCGACGATACCCGCATTAACCAATTACGCTACCAAATTGAGGGGGATTGCCTGGCGATGATTGCCAGGCAACAGCCCGTGGCCGGCGATTTACGCTTCATCATTGCCGCCATGACCATCGTCCCGGAGTTGGAGCGCATCGGCGACCACGCCGCCGGTATCGCCAAAATTGCGGTGGAAACAGGCAACCATCCCCCCCTGAAACCGCTGATTGACCTGCCCCGCATGGCCGAAATCTGCCGAACCATGCTCAATAAAAGCCTGAACGCTTTTATCAAGGGCAAAAAGAAACGGGCCGGAAAAATCATGAAGATGGACGATGAAATTGACCGTCTTTATGAACAGGTGTTGCGGGAACTCCTCAGTTTTATGATGGAAGACCCGAAAACCGTAACCCGCGCCATGTATTTACTGTTTGCGGCCCACAATCTGGAACGCATCGGCGACCGGGTGACCAATATTTGCGAGCGCACCCTGTTTCGGATGACCGGCAAAATCAAGGAAGCGGCGGGCGGCACGGCGGCTATTTCGCTGGACGACCTGCTGGCCTCTCTTGAGGGTGACGACGAAGACGATGACGGCGAGGATAATTAACCGGAATTCGATAGCCGCAGGTCACGCTTCCGGCGCAAGCCGCTGATTGCTGACCGCTATTTTTACAACAGACGGGAGTTGTTTTATGTTGTTGACCATTGATGTCGGCAATACCAATACGCTGTTGGGCCTGTACGACGGGGAAACCCTGCGCCACCACTGGCGCATCAAAACCGACCGCGACCGGATGCCGGATGAATACGGGATGATGGTCCTGAGCCTGTTCGGTCACGTCGGCTGCGCCACCACATGCGTAAATGGCATTGTGATGGCCGGCGTGGTGCCGCCGCTCGCCAAAATCTTCAACCGCATGTGTGAGCGGTACTTCGGCCAACTGCCGCTGTCCGTCACCGCCGACATTGTGACCGGCATCGAAATCAAAATCGACAATCCCCATCGCCTGGGGGCCGACCGCATTGTTGACGCCATTGCCGTTCATCATTTGTACGGCGGCCCGGCCTGCGTGGTTGATTTCGGCACGGCCACCACCTTCGATATTATTTCGGCGGAGGGCGACTACCTGGGCGGGGTAATTGCGCCCGGCATCGGCGTTTCTGCCGATGCGCTCTTTCTGCGGGCCGCCCAACTGCCTCGCGTCGAATTAATACCGCCGCCCGACGTCATCGGCAAAAACACGGTGCAGGCCATCCAAAGCGGGCTGGTCTTCGGCTATACCAGTATGGTTGAAGGCATGGTGGCCCGCATCAAGGCCGAAATGGGCCAACCGCTGAACGTGGTGGCAACCGGCGGGCTGGCCCGCACCTTCGCCGCGCAAACCGACGCCATCGATTACATTAACCCCTGGCTCACCCTGGAAGGATTACGCCTGGTATTGAAAATGAACCAATGACCAACCTGAAAAACAAACGCATTGTATTGGGTATCACCGGCGGCATTGCCGCTTACAAAAGCGCCATAGTTGCCAGTAAACTGGTGCAGGCCGGGGCGCAGGTTGAGGTGGTGATGACGGGCGCAGCCCAAAAATTCATCACCCCCCTCACCTTTCAGGCCCTCACCCATCGCCGGGTGTACACCAACTTGTTTCACCTGCCCCCCGGCGAAAACATCCCGCACATTACCCTGGCCGATAACACCGACCTGTTGCTCATTGCCCCGGCCACAGCCAACACCCTGGCAAAACTGGCCCACGGTCTGGCCGATAATCTGTTGACGGCCATCGCCCTGGCTACGCCCGCCCCCATCCTGGCCGCGCCCGCTATGGAAAGCGATATGTGGCTGCATCCGGCCACCCAGGAAAATGCGGCCCGGTTGCAAAGCCGGGGCATCACGTTAATTGGCCCGGCGGAAGGTCGATTGGCCTCCGGGGCAATGGGGAAAGGCCGTATGGTGGAACCGGGTTTCGTTCTGGATGCGGCCCGGCAGGTGTTGGCCCAACACGGCGATATGGCCGGCAAACGGGTGGTGGTTACGGCAGGCGGCACCCGCGAAGCCCTGGACCCGGTGCGCTACCTGACTAACCGTTCCAGCGGCAAAACGGGGCACGCCCTGGCCGCAACTGCCCGCGACCGGGGGGCCACCGTCACCCTGATTACCACCGCCCCTTTGCCCGTTCCGCTGGGGGTGCAGGCCGTGCGCGTCGTTTCGGCAGCCGATATGCAAGCCGCCGTCCTCAGTCACATTGACCAGGCCGACGCGCTGGTGATGGCCGCCGCCGTGGCCGATTATCGCCCGGAGACGCTCGCCGCCCAAAAAATCAAAAAATCAGGGGCCGGGTTGGCGCTGCCGCTGGCCCGCACCGGCGATATTTTGCAGGCCGTGGCCCACCAGCGAGAGCGCACCGGCCGGCCGCGCTGCACCGTCGGCTTTGCCGCCGAAACAGAGGCCCTGCTGGAAAACGCCGCCGAAAAACTGGCCCGCAAACGGCTTGACCTGATTGCAGCCAACGACGTTTCCCGGCCCGACGCCGGGTTTGGCGTCGATACCAATCAGGTGACGCTGCTGTTCAAAGACGGCGCCGCCGAAACGCTGCCGTTGATGAGCAAAACCGCCGTCGCCAACCACATTTGGGACCGGACGCTGGCCTTGTTGGTCGGTTAAGCTACCCCTGTCGCAACACAGCCCGCACCGGGCTGCCGTCGCCGCCCGCAATCTTCAGGGGCAAAGCCGACAGCTCGTACAGGCCATCGGGCGCGGCCCTTAAATCCAGCCCTTCCAAAATAGCAATCCCGTTTTTGAGCAAGGCGATATGACCGGCCAACGTGTCGCTGTCCGGCCCGTCCACCGAAGGGGCATCTGTGCCGAACAGAATAATACCCAGGCGGCCCAGATAATCGGCCAGTTGCGGGCCGGGGAAGACAAACCGGCGCAAAAACCGGGCGGGGTTTGCATCGCCGGCCGCCGAATGGATGAGCAGCCGGGGGGCGGCCCGCAAATCGAAGCCGGCCAGGTCGGCGGGTAACAGCGGCCCGGCCTCTTTTTGCACGCTGACCACCTGCGCCCGGCCCCAGTAAGGCCGCAAGTCCAGCCCGTCGACGGGAGTGGCGTTATCGGCCACATGATGCGGCGCGTCGATATGGGTGCCGGTGTGGGCGCTCATGGTCAGGGTAGACAAGTTGACCAGGCTGCCCTGCGCCCGGCTGAGATTAATACTTCGGCTGAAGAGCGTATCGCCCGGCCAAACGGCAATATCTTCGTTAAGCGTGCGGGATACATCGAAAAAAGTCATGAAACGCATCTCCAAAAGTGGCAAATCCTGAATTTATAAGGCATAATAGAGGCGCTTGATAATTTTAGCAAAAGAGGAAGCAGATGGACACCGTCGCCGAAGCAATTTCTGATTTAACCTACGCCTTCGATGCCCTGACCCGGTATTTTCGGGGCCTGTCTGAAGCCGGGTTGAGCCACGAGGTGGTTGAGGCGGCCACCGGCCGCACCGCGCGCGATATTTTGGCGCACCTGATTGGCTGGGAAGACTACGTGCTGGACGCGCTGCCCGCCATGCTGACCAGCATCGACATTGATTTGCCGCCGGTGGATGCCGAAGCGCGAGACCGGCAAGCGACAGACAATCGCCGGGGCCGGCCGTCAACTGCTTTGTTGGAGGAATTTGAAGCCAAACACCGGCAGATTTTACGCTTGCTGCAACAGGCTTCGCCCCAGGATTTAACCGTGCGCCGCACGCGCCGGGGGCAGATTTTTACCATCAAAAGCTATATTGTCGATATATTGAAAGAACATCTGCTGGAACATAGCGAACAGCTTAAACTGTGGCAGGCCAACCGAAAAGGCCGCAATTTATCTTGACGGGAGTAAGAAACTGATGAACGACAGGCAACGCGCCAGATTAGATGCCCATGCCGTGCAAGCGCATATGATTTTGGCGGCAGCATCGCAAGAAGGGGAAGTGGAACAAACCCCGGACTACGCTTTCGGCTTTACCGGCTCGGAATTACCGACCCATAATTTTTTCATTCCGCTGACACTGACCGGCCTGACCGACGAAACGCTGGCCGATGCCTCTGCCTTTTTCCGCAGCCGGGCCACGATGTACGCCATCAGTCTGGAAGAGCATCGCGTGCCGGACGGCACAGAATACCTTTCCAGCCGCCGCTACCAGCCCTTGCCGCCCCAGCCCATCATGGCCTCGGCCAATTTACCAACCAGCTTCCGGGGGCAAACGGATTTGCGGATAAAACCCATTGCCACGGTGCCGGGCATGACGGCCCTGTATTCGGTGCTGGAGGCGGTGTACGATTATGCGCCGGATACAGCCATACTCCTTTTCCCCACCACCCAGCTTGGCGAGAGGCGCATTAAACATTTTGCCGGCTATCTGCCCGACGGCCGGCCCACAACCGTGGCGACAGCCGTCTACAGCAACAACGCGGTCAGTATATGGAATTTAAGCACAATGGATGATTTTCGGCGCCGGGGATTTGCCTCATCGTTGCTGACGTACATGCTGGCCGATGCGACCCGGCAGGGGTGCGATCTGGCGATGATATACGCCACGCCGATGAGTTTTTCGCTCTTCAACAAGTTAAACTTCCAGCTATACGCCATGCGCCAATGGTTTTTGCCGCAAGAAGTGGGCTAAAGCGGGCCAATATCCTCAAGCTGCTGCGTTTTTCGCCAGCGATACCAGATGCGGCCCATAAATAACAGCGCCACTGAGGCCCCAAACACCCAGCCGAAATGCTTGATTTGATGGCTGAAGTACGCGAAAGAATCGGCGGCGACAAAGCCAACCAGCGTTAGCCCCGCCGACCACAGGAACTGGGCAATAATCATTGAGCGCATAACCCGCCGCCAGCCCATTTTTGACATGCCGGCGGCCACCAGAGTGGGAATAATCAGGGCGCTGGTCAGCTTGGTGGTGAACAATATGCGCGGGGCATCCCGACCAAACAGGACGGTTTCCACCTTGTTGATGGTGGTCATATCAAATTTGAAATATCGTCCCCAGCGCTCAACCATCTGCACGCGACCAAAATAGCCCACATAATACCAAAAACTGTCGGCCAGAATACCGGCTAGAATCGCCACGCCCAAAATCGCCGCAAAATTCACCCGGCCCGTTGAAGCCCACACGCCGCCCAGCAGGGTGGCGACGGGGCCTTCCAGAACCACGGCCACCAAAATGACCAGATAATTCCACGACTGAACCGCCGTTAAATGATAGTAGCCGTTCTCCAGCGCCTTTTGCACTACCAACCAGACCGGCTGGGCCTCAATCAGGGCCAGCCGGTACAGCGTCGCCCACAAACTTTGGAGGGAGGCCGTTGACAGCGATTGAAAGAAACGCTGCACCGCCGGCCATATCGGTTGCAGGGCCATCGCCCCGGTTGCCAGGCCAATGGCCGCTATCGATGGTTTTCGTTTAAGCATAATTTCCTGCCGATAAAATCTGGATTTGCGAAAACGCTTTCGCTCCGATACGTCTCTATACGTCATCCGCCTCTAAAAAGTTGCGCGATGGTCAACATTCAACCCAAAATCCTTCACGCTGCCGACAAGGCAATATACCAATTATAATAGCCAAATTCATAATATTTACAAATTGTCCGGGCCGCAGGCAGACAGGTTATCACGCTGTTCAAAACAACGAAAGCTGGTTTGCGGGGGAGGAATCCGGGGGGGCGCGCGGCGGGCCGCTGTTTGCAGTTCCTTCAGGCCCGATTCAATCTCGCCCACAAACCGGGAAATTATGTCTATTCTCCCGACAACACCGAATTTGTGGCCGACCCGGCCATCTGGCGGTTCATCAGCGCGGACAGCGTCATCCCGAATTACGCCAACCCGCAGGACTTGAATCGGTACAGCTATGTGCGGGGGAATCCGCTGCGCTTCACCGATCCGAGTGGACATTGGCTTTTCGAAGATACGCCGGATGATGTTCTGCGCATTTTAACCATTGTATACTCAACCGCGTCATAAAATAACAGTAACTACTCAGGCATCAGAGATAAAGTTACCAATTAGAGCGGCTTTGCCATTTTTTACCCCCCTCAATCCCCCCCCTCGTGAGGGGGAAGTGTTACATTCTCCCCCCTCACGAGGGGGGGGTGAGTAGTTACAAAT
>JAJRUC010000077.1 GCA_024278015.1 Chloroflexota bacterium | reverse complement strand
TGGTTCGGCTAAATCAGCCACTGTACCAAATTAAAAATTTATGCTATAATCCAACTGACAGCCGCATAATCAATAGCCTTGATTTTTTAAAGACCCAACCTATGAGCCTTGAAATAAAATCCATCCGGTCACTGTACGACTTAAAAAGAACGCACGATATTCAACGCAATACGTGGGGGTATCGGGATTTGATGATTATCCCCTACACGCAACTGGTTTCTGCCCAGCACTGCGGCGGCACTCTGTTGGGAGCGTATCTTGACGGTGAGTTGGTGGGGTTCCTGTTCGGTTATTTGGGGATGGGCGGAGGCAGCCTGTACCTGTTCTCGCAGCGCATGGGCGTTTTGCCGAATACGCAAAGCAGAGGCATCGGCACCGCCCTGAAACTGGCCCAGCGCGAACAGATGCTGCGGCAGGGCATCGATACCATTGTCTGGACGTATGACCCCCTGGAAGGCAAAAACGCCATGCTCAACATCGAAAAACTGGGGGGCATTGTCAGGACTTACGTGCGCGATATTTACGGCGCGGTTGAAAACCCGTTGCAGGCCGGGCTGGCCATGGACCGCTTTTTGCTGGAATGGCATTTGATGAGCGACCACGTGCGGGAACGTATTCGGGGCAATGTTCCCCGCTCTGACGCCAATCAATTGTTGCAAGACGAAGCCAATCATCTGGTGAACTACGCCAACTGGGATAGCGAATTGCCGCGCCCCATCGCCGCCGACCTGGAACTGGAAGACGACGTGTTACTGGTGCAGGTTCCCTCCAACCTGCAAACCATCAAACGCCGGGACCTGTCGATAGCCCGGGGCTGGCGCACCACCACCCGCGCCATCTTCGAAACCTATTTTAGACGGGGCTATGTGATAACCGGCTTTGCCAGCGAGAAAAAACTCAACAAACCCAACGTCTATAAACTGGAGAAACTCTCCATCTCCAGCAGTATCGACTTTTCGGCGTGGGCCGGCGGCATAGATATGCCCGCCGGCAAAAAGGCCGAAGCCGCAAAACAGACCCCATGATTCAACGACCACTAATTCTTTTAACCAACGATGACGGCATCGAATCGCCCGGCCTGTGGGCCGCTGCCGAAGCAGTTGCCCCCCTGGGCGACCTGCTGATTGTGGCCCCTCACCAGCAGCAATCGGCCTCCGGGCGCAGCTTTGCCCCCATGCCGGACCGCACCCTCTATCACCTCACCCGCACCATAGCCGATAAAACGCTCACCGCCTACAGCCTTAAAGGCACGCCGGCGCAAACAGTGGTTACGGCCATTCTGGATTTGGCCCCCCGGCCCATCAACCTGGCCGTCAGCGGCATCAACTTCGGCGAGAACATCGGCTCCGGCATTACCACCTCCGGCACAGTGGGCGCGGCCCTGGAAGCCGCCTCAAGCGGCATCCCGGCGATGGCGGTCAGCCTGCAAACCCCGCCGGAATACTACTTCAGCCACTCCGCTGCCATCAATTTTGGCCCGGCGGCCCATTTTACCCGCCTCTTTGCCCAAAAAATTCTGCGCGGTGACGGCTTGCCTTTTGATGTCGATGTCCTGAAAATCGACGTGCCCGCCTCGGCCACGGCCCACACAAGCTGGCGCATCACCAGCGTATCGCGCCAACTGTATCACACCGGCGTACCCTCTGCCCCCCAAAAACGGGGCCATGAAGTGGAAACCGGCTATCAAATCAACTTCGATACCCAAAAAATTGAGCCGCACTCTGATATTTGGGCCATTGCCGTGGATAAAGTCGTTTCGGTGGCCCCGGTCAGCGTGGATATGACCTCCAGAATCGCCCTGAGCGATTTGCAGCACCACCTGAACGGCCATCAAACCTGAAAGAGACCCCCATGAAAACGCAGCACAAACCCCTTGACATCGCCGTCGATTTGAAAAAAGGCGAAGTGCGCTTCAAATGGCAAGACGGCCGTGCAACCACCTGTTCCCTGGAGTTTTTACGGGCCAATTGCCCCTGCGCCATGTGCAACGAAGCGCGGGAAAAAGCCGCCTCTGAACCGCTTTACGTGCTGCCCCCGGAGTTGAGTAATCCCGACGGCAGTCTGGAAAAAGACCGCCCCGTGGAAATTGTGGGCCAGTATGGCCTGCAATTTTTCTGGGCCGACGGGCATCGGGCGGGCATTTACACCTACGACTATTTGCACAATTTGCAGGCCAAAAAATAGATTATCGAGCTTGCCGCAAGGCCCACAGCCGCTTTAAGGCCGCTTCCAGCCGCCGGCCCAACGCCTCTCCCCGGCCGGTGGTCACATCATCTTCATTTTCAAAGACCGCATACGGCACCCGCTGCCCGTTAATGGTCAAATAGTCAGGGTCGGCGGCGGTCAGTTCAGCCCAGTCGTTGTCTCGATACAGACGCTCCAGTTTCGCATCCGGCAGGCCGTGTTCCAGAATACTGTCGGCCCGGTTTGGATTAAACCGGGTCCGGTTTTTACGCAAGGATTCCTCGAAAGAGACGTTAAGATACAGGATAGCCGCCCGCTGCAAAACCGCCTCGCTTAAATGCTCAAAGGCGGCGGCAAAGCCCCCATGTTCGCTGCCCCGCGCAAATTCGATGATGATGGTGTGCTGCCGGTGATAACCGGGCGCATCACGTACTTGCTTGTCATATTCCAGGCAAATACGGCGGATAAGCAAATGCCACAGCCAGGGATGCCTGAAATAGCCGTCCGGGGTGGTATGCAGCCGGGGATGGCCCATTTGGGTCAAGATGGCATCCTCTTCAAACCACGTCCACAGCATTGGAAAATCATCAATTTCCGAAAACTGTCCCACATGAAACCGGGCGCGGCGTTCTTCCGGGGCCATGCGCTTCAGGTAATCGATGATTTCGCTTTTTCCGGCGGCGGGCCGGGCTACCAAAATGATAACCTCAAAAATATCGTGTGACATGCTCCCTCGCTTGTGTTGCTATTCAATAAAAAGTTAATGGCCGCAGTATAAACAATTGACCCTGTTTTTGCAATCAGCCGGACGGCTATGGGTGTATTTCAGTAAAAACAAACGGGATGTTCGTGTGTCCGCAGGGGCACGTTGCAGCGTGCCCCTGCACAGACTTGCCCCCAAACTGAAACGCACCCGACAGCCGCCAAACACGCAGGCCGCTTTTTGTCTTTCCGGCGAAGTTGCTGGTATAATAGGCCATTCTGTTTTCGCCGGAGAAACCGTATGCCTGAATTTAATCGCGCCGGTTTGCTGCTGATAATCGGATTGCCGGCCCTGATGATGACTGCGTGCGGCCAAAAATCAGCCGCTTCCGCATCCCGGCCGGCCGGGCAAGCCGCCACGTCAATTAAAGTGGTCAGCTTTGCCACC
>JAJRUC010000076.1 GCA_024278015.1 Chloroflexota bacterium | reverse complement strand
GGAATTGCGTGCCGGTGATGAGCGCCTTGCTCTGGTGGATGTACAGTCCGCCGCCGAAGGAACTGGCCGCATTGTTTTCAAAGACGCCGGCGGTAATGGTAATGGCGGCCGTGGTTTGTTCGATGTAGCCGCCGCCGCCCTTGGTGGCGCTGTTGCTGAGAATTTGCGTGCCGCTCAGCGTTGCCGTCCCCTGGTTGATGAACAAGCCGCCGCCGTTCACCGCGCTGTTGTTCAGGACGCGGCCGCCAGACATCATCACCGCGCCGGCCTTGAGTTGAATGCCGCCGCCGTTTCCGGTTACGCTGTTTCTTTCCACAAGGCTATTGGTGAGGGTGAGGATGGCCGTCGGCTGGTTGACGCGAATGCCGCCGCCGTAGGCGGCGCTGTTGCTGAGAACCTGCGTGTCGGTCAGGATGGCCGCTCCCGATTCTACGAACACGCCGCCGCTAAACCATGCCTGATTCCCTTGAAACAGGCTGTTGGTCGCCCGCAATCTGGAGGCGGATTGCCACACGAATATCCCGCCGCCGCTCCCGCTGGGGAGCGCAGTGTTGCTCAGCACCTGAGTGCCGCTGAGAACAATGACGCCTGCGCCAATGCCCAGCCCGCCGCCGGAGCTTCCCGCCGCGTTGCTGATTACCTGCCCGCCAATCAGAGTAGCCTGCCCGCCTCCGTCCACGTACAGCCCCCCTCCGCGGCCGCTGCCGGCGGCGACGTTGTTGGTCAAAACTACACTGGTCAGCAGCAACTGCCCGGCGTTCAGGATACCGCCGCCGGTGAGTCCGCTGACCGCCCCATCCTGAATGGTCAGGCGGCTGATCGTCACCACGCTGCCGGCGCTGATGTTGAAGACCCGCCCGGCCTGGTTGCCGCTGACGGCCAGCGAACTCGCCCCCGGCCCGCTGATGGTCAGCGTTTTGGCGATGGACAACTCGCCGCCGGTGAGGACGATGGTCTGGCCGATGAGCGCGCTATCGAAGGTGATGGTGTCGCCGGAGGCGGTGTCGGCGATGGCTTCGCGCAGGGTGCAGTTGTTCACGGCGCAGGTGTCGCTCTCGTTGTCGGCGGTGGTGTTGACCACCGGCCCCTGGGCGTGCGCCGGACGCGCCAGCGCCAGCCCGATGAGCAGCCCCACCAGTATGGCCGCCCAGCACAGACGGCCAACAGAGAAAAATTGGGCGGGTTTGAAACTGAACATAAACTTATCTCCTCGTATTATATGTAGTAGGAGTAGGTGCCAACCCACCTACAGTTGAAAAGAAAGTTGATTTCTGGCATCCTAAGGGTTGGCTCAGGAAGGAGAAGCGCTTTCGATAGCTGGCGGCTGTCAGAAGACACTATACGCGCATCTGCCGGATATGACTTGGACATTGTTCCCGATAAGTGACGGTAATTACCGTCACTTATCTCTACGATGCGCTGTCGGTTAGCAACTAACACCGCGGGTTGGCATAAAGCAAAAAATGCTACTCTGTAAACAACTCCACCAATTTTGCCAATACTTTTTGCTGTATTTTCTTATTTATCCAGCCCAACCGCTTAACTAACCGTCTCTTATCCACTGTTCGAAGTTGGTCCAATACTATTTGCCCCGTTTTTCCTTCAAACTTACATTCGATTCGCGTTGGATAAGCCTTTCCTTTTGTCGTCACCGGTGCCACAATTACGGCAGCAATGTAGCGGTTCATTTCATCCGGTGACACAATCACACAAGGTCGCGTTTTCTTGATTTCACTGCCGATGGTTGGGTCAAGATTGACCAAATACACCTCAAACCGTTTGACTACCATTCCCATTCGTTCTCATCCCACTCGGTCAATGATAATACCTCCTTATCAAGCAACTGGTCATCACCGGCTTCAGCCATAGCCTTAAATTGCTCATCCCAACCGAAACGGGGGGCATGAGTTGAGCGAATCACCAGTTGGTCAGGGAAGATTTCCAACTCAACTTCTTCGCTGAAACCAAGTTGTTCAATAATAGGTTTGGGAATACGGATACCTTGAGAATTGCCGATCCTTACAATCCGAGTTTTGACCGTTGTTTGCATAGTACACCTCACCGCTTGATAAATACATTGTAATTACGGTTTCGATTTAAGTCAAAAAACTCGGTCAATATTGGCTAACTTTGCTTTCACTCTGGACGAGAAGTGAATCTCAACGAGTGCCTAACGCTTGAGTTCACTAGACGCCGGGTTAGCACGGAAGGCCACAATAAAAGACGACCATTGTAGCCGCGCAGACTTGGCATAAAACCAAGATTAGGCGTTCCAGTGCAACGATTTGTTAGCCAGATTTTTGCAACTACTGACTGATTAGACGCCCAGAAGCGCAAAAATCTCATTCCGTTTTTCTTCATTTTCCAAAACATCTTCCACAGTAAACCAGTGATTGACGGTTTTCTGATTTGTTTGCAAATCAATAACCGATTGCGGTGTCATCGAAACTTCTTGCAGTATCAAAATTGTTACCGAATCAGGATTCTCCTCTTTCGAGCGACTCAAACTCTTGATTGCTGCTCCTACTCGCTCCAAAACACCGGCTTTATCAATTCCACCCTTTACTTCAATGGCGGCTACAATTTTGTCGTCCTGATAAAATCCAATATCCGGATCATCGGCAAACACCACCATTCGATGATCGGTCAACACAATGCGCGGTTTATCATCAATCTCTTCCGGTACTAAATCACTTTCGCGCAATCTGCGGCGGAGAATCCCCTGAATAACAATCTCCATTTTTCGACCTTTTGTGTTTTGCCACGAACCTTGCGCTTGCGAACCTGCTGCCATACCCCGCCACAGGTCAAATTCACGGGCGTCAATCTTTTCATCTGCTTCAATCAGTTTGCTGATGATTTTGTTAAGGTGTTGAGCAATTACCTCTGCTGTTTCAGGCTTTGGTAACTGCCCTTCCTCATAACGAATGGTAGACAAGCCAACCTGATTCATAGATTTCTGTGACACCATCGCCAACATTCTGTAATAGCCGGTTGAACGGGGTACACTCGTCAACACATCTGGATGAGTAAAGACAATGATGGGCTTGATCCCTCGGTGAATAACTTTGTTCCAGGCTTTATCGGAGATTTCAAAGCGGTTCCTATCCCAATTCAGGCTTTCACCTTTGATTTCGTCAATCTGTTGAGCAACTTCCATTAGCTCCCATTCGTGGAGTTTTTGATGGAAGAACTCGCTTTTTGCCAGTTGGTCAATGGACCAACTTCGCTTTTTACTGGTTGTCATAATTTTTTCCAGATGGTAATGCTCTTGCGGAGAGCCTCGCGGCCAAATTTGCCCATTTGTTGACTGCTATTGCCTTTACGTTGCGGTAAAACATAAATTTTGTAAGGTGTAAACCCAACCTGTTCAGCTAAATTTGTACTCAATGTGTCAACAGGAACTATTTCGCCGGCATATCTAACATTATCATTGACAAATACAACTCCGGCTCCCTGGCGACAAACGCGATACAACTCGGCAAAAACAAACGTTAATTCGGTAAAGTATTGATTAATCATCGTCAAAATACCGCGGTTATTCACCTCACCTCGCGCGTTTCGAGTGGTTAAAGCACTGTTTATCTCGGCAAGTGCTTTGTTTTTTTTTGCAATAGTCAAAATTTGTTGGAAGCGTTGATGTTGTCCTATTGACCGATAAAATGTCTCTAACTCACTTTCTTTTGGCTTATTTTCTACTGTGCAGGAAAGTTGACTCTGTCGTAAATTAAAAATCTCCTCATCCACCCCCAAATAAGCCAATTCTAAAGCATAAGTACGAGTATAATCATATCTGTTAGCGTAAGGCGGAGAAGTAATCACCGCAAAAAATTCGTCAGCAGTCAGAATAGGCAGGGTGTAAAGAGTATTGCCTGCAATGAGTTTTTGATGACTTGTTAATGGGTAATCTCGTTGCAATTTAGCAATGTCTATGATAATTCTATTTAACTTTTCTATCAGAAGCTGTTTAAAATTGGGCAGAGTGCCTTTATTTATACCTTGAATCAGCTTTTTACCTTGAGCCAGGCGTTTTTTGTTATTGTTACGAATTTTACCTGCCCGACTGTCCCACCGAAGATATTGACCATCTTTGCGGGTATAGCTTGCATCTTCCAAAATACTCATTAATATCAAATGACATAAAGTCTTGGCGTTTTGACTGACTTCCAATGTTTCAAACCATTGGGTATAAGCCATTAAATCTTTTTCAATTTGTGATGGAAATGCAGTTTCCGTAATCGTCAAATGTGAAAATTTGTTGCCAGTTTTCGGCGGGGTAGTTTGTTCTATCAGGCTGCGTATGTTTCGCAGTTCATCTAAATTATAATCAAAAGTTTTCGATTTTGCGTCCCAAGCCAAATGACAATGAGGCAAAAGTTCAATACCTACAGCGTTAATGCCAAGCATCTTAGCCGTCAACAAAGTTGTGGCCGAACCGGCAAAAGGATCAAGAATACTATCACCAGCCTTGATGCCCAATTCTTCCAGCAAAAGTTCAACCAAACTGGCTGAAAAACCCTCACGGTATTTCAGCCAACTGTGCAACACTTCGGTTTTGTTAGCCTGGAAACTGACAAGTTGCCGGTTAAATCTAGCTGTTTCCTCAAATATATGGGCGTATCTTTCTTCTAGCGCAAGGCGAGCATTTTCAACGCAAACACTGCTATGCGAGAACCGATTACGTACAGGAATTTTTTTATATTTTACGTTATGGAAAAATGATAATTGTTGCATATTGGGCAACCATTGAAATAAGATTGCTCAAGTATAGCTTATTTTTAGTGTTTTTCCCAATAATGCCAATAGTATGAAGAAAACGTATACAAACGTATACACTCAATCTGGCTAACGCTAGCAAATAACGCGCCCGCAGACCACCACAATCGCAACCATGCCTCGCGCCGTAAAACCACGCTCCAACAGGTCGCGTTGATTTGCATTGTTGG
>JAJRUC010000075.1 GCA_024278015.1 Chloroflexota bacterium | reverse complement strand
TTCGGTGTTGTCAGCTTCCAACGCTTTTTTCACATCGGTAATTTTTTGCTCAACCTCCGCCTTCAAGGTTGCGTCTACTTTATCGCCCAGGTCGTTAAGCGTTTTTTCAGACTGGTACACCAGATTATCGGCCATATTGCGGGCTTCAATCAGGGCCTTTCGCTCCCGGTCGGCATCGGCGTTTTGTTCAGCTTCTTTCACCATACGGTCAATATCGCCATCGCTGAGGTTGGTGCTGGCGGTAATGGTAATTTTCTGCTCTTTGCCGGTGGCCTTGTCCTGAGCCATAACGTGCAAAATACCGTTGGCGTCAATATCGAAGGTGACTTCAATTTGCGGAATACCGCGCGGTGCGGGCGGAATGCCGTCGAGCCGGAATTTGCCCAGAGTCATATTGTCAACCGCCATCGGACGCTCACCCTGCAAAACGTGAATATCAACCGCCGTTTGACTATCGGCGGCGGTGCTGAAAACCTCTTTCTTTTTGGTGGGGATGGTCGAATTGCGTTCGATGAGGCGGGTCATCACCCCACCCAGCGTTTCCAGGCCCAGGCTTAAGGGAGTCACATCTAGCAGCAACACGTCTGTCACATCGCCGGCCAACACGCCCCCCTGAATGGCCGCTCCAATGGCGACCACTTCATCCGGGTTTACGCCTTTGTGCGGTTCCTTGCCGCCGGCCATCTTCTTGACCAGGTCCTGCACCATCGGCATCCGGGTTGAGCCGCCCACCAGCACCACTTCATCAATTTGCCCGGCGTTCAAGCCGGCATCTTTCAGCGCACTGCGGAAAGGCGCTTCCACCCGCTTCAGCAGGTCTTCGGTCAGTTGCTCAAATTTGCTGCGGCTTAAGCGTATCTGCAAGTGTTTGGGGCCGCCGGCATCGGCGGTGATGTAGGGCAGGTTAATATCTGTTTCCATCGTGCCGGACAGTTCGATTTTGGCCTTTTCGGCGGCTTCCTTCAAACGTTGCAACGATTGTTTGTCATGGCTCAAATCAATGCCCTGGTCTTTTTTGAACTCGCTGACCAGCCATTCGACAATGCGCTGGTCCCAGTCATCACCGCCCAAATGGGTGTCGCCACTGGTTGATTTGACTTCGATGACGCCGTCGCCCACCTCCAGAACGCTGACATCGAATGTGCCGCCCCCCAGGTCAAAAACGAGGATGGTTTCGTTGGCTTTTTTATCGAGGCCGTAAGCCAGGGCGGCGGCGGTCGGTTCGTTGATAATACGGCGCACGTTCAATCCGGCAATTTTGCCGGCATCCTTGGTGGCCTGGCGTTGGCTGTCGTTAAAGTAAGCGGGTACGGTGATAACGGCTTCGTTAATTGTTTCGCCCAGATAAGATTCGGCGTCGGCCTTGAGTTTTTGCAAAATCATGGCCGAAATCTCTTGCGAAGTGTATGATTTATTATTAATCGGCACCTGCACGCGGGCATCGCCTTGCGGGCCTTTTTCAACTTTGTAAGAGAGATGCTGCACTTCGGTGGTCAAATCGGCGTATTTCAAACCAATCAGGCGTTTTACCGAGTAGATGGTGTTATCCGAGTTGGTGACGGCCTGGCGTTTGGCGGTTTGGCCCACCAGACGCTCGCCGTTTTTATTGAAGGCCACTACGCTGGGAGTGGTGCGTCCGCCTTCGGCATTGGCAATAACCACCGGGTCGCCCCCTTCCATCACAGAAACCACGCTATTGGTTGTACCCAAATCAATTCCAATTATTTTAGCCATCTATAGAAACTCCTTGAATCATTTCAAAATTGAAGGTATTGTGTCGGTGGTGGCTGGTCGCCCGGCAAAACAAACGGCCACGCATCACCGACAAATTCAATCTAATTATAAAGGCTGCATATTAGATTTGTACTAGAAGCATATTAGATAAATCATAGAAACAAAAATCAGGCGTTAGAAAAAAAGGCCCAACCCCGAAGGGTTGGACCTTGAAAGAGAGTTTGTAGCGCCTTCGCGCCAATCAGGCGACCTTGACCGCTATCTTTTTGATTTTGGCGGGAGCCGCTTTGGGCAAGGACAGGCGCAGCACGCCGTCCGTCACCGTCGCTTCAATGTTGTCGCGGTCTACTTCATCCGAAAGGGTGAATCTGCGCTTATAATCGCCCACGCGATATTCAGAGTACACCGGCGAGAAATTATCGGGTTCAATAAAATCTACCGCGCCGTTGATGGTCAGGACGTTCTTTTCCAGCATGATGTCCACCGATTTTTCATTCACGCCGGGCATATCGGCCACAATAACCACCTGCTCGCCGTCTTCGTAAATATCCACGCGGGGCACAAATACGTGGCGGTCGCGGGTCGGCTCAGATTCGCTAATGTTCGCTACTTCCTGCTTTTGCGCTTCTTGCAACGCTTGTTTTTCTTTAGCCATCAGTTCACCTCCGTTCAATCTGATTTAAGCCGTTTTAACGGTAATTTTTCGGGGTTTATCCGCTTCGGCGCGGGGGAGCGAAACTTGCAAAATGCCGTTTTCAAATAACGCATCCACCTTGTCCGCTTCTACAGAAAAGGGTAGCTCAAAGGTGCGGGTAAATTGCCCGTAGCCCCGTTCCTGCCGATGGTAGGTCACGTCGTCGCCCGCCTCTGCCGGCTTCCGGGAGCCGCTCAGAGTGACGGTTTCGCCCACCACAGAAATGTCGATGTCATCAGCTTTCATGCCGGGCAATTCTGCGGTTACAATCGCCCCTTCCGGGCCGGTCCACACATTAATAGCCGGGAAGTCTGCCGCAACCGCCGGCGCAGTGTTCGGGAAGAAGGCAGAGAGCAGGTCGCCCATCTGGCGTTGCATGCGTTCAATGTCGTTCAGATACGTGGGGAAACCATATTTTCGTCGTCTGAATATTGGTCGATACATCATATTTTACCTCCTCTTTTGAGTAAAAAATTATCAATCAACCTACACCGATATTGTATATCGCCTGTGTTAGATTTATGCTAATGAAAGGTAAAAACTCCGTTAGAGCCGAACAAGAACAACATTAACAGGATTTACGCAGTTGCGGTAAATCACGGTGTTCTACCCCCTCCCCGCTTCGCGTCCCCCGATGTCGGGGGAGGAGCTATACTCAACCGCGTCATAAAATAACAGTAACTACTCAGGCATCAGAGATAAAGTTACCAGTTAGAGCGGCTTTGCCATTTTTTACCCCCCTCAATCCCCCCGTTGAC
>JAJRUC010000074.1 GCA_024278015.1 Chloroflexota bacterium | reverse complement strand
GGGGGACGCGCACCCCCAGCCGGCCTGTCCTGACCATTGGCTACGTGGGCCGTTTGGTGGCAGAAAAGGGCGTTGATTTGCTGTTGCAGGCCGCCGCCAACCTGAAAGGCCCCTGGAATTTGAAGATTTTGGGGGCCGGGCCGGAACGGATGCGGCTGGAGAAAATGGCCCAATGGCTGGGTATCGAATCGCGGGTGACGTTTGACCGCCAACTGCCCTCAACACACCTGCCCAATTACCTGAGCGGGTTGGATGCGCTGGTTCTGCCTTCAATGAGCCGGGCCAACTGGAAGGAGCAGTTTGGGCGCGTCCTTATTGAAGCGATGGCCTGCGAAGTGGTGACGGTCGGAGCGCGTTCCGGGGCCATTCCCCAGGTTATTGGCCAGGCGGGCCTGCTGTTTGCAGAGGGCGATATTGATGATTTGCGCCGGCAATTGCAACGCCTCATTAACGATGTGTCGCTACGGGAGAAACTTCGGCCGGCCGGGAAAGAGCGCGTTTTGAACACCTACACTCACGCCGCCATTGCCCGGCGCACGGTTGAGGTTTACCGGCAGTTGAATAATAGTGAATGATGAATTGTGAATGGCGAATAATTAATCGCCAAATCGCCAAATACCAATAACTGATATTTTTAACTTTCAGTGAGGAGAGTGACATGTTAAAAGGCAAAACCATTCTTGTCATCGGCGGCTACGGCCTGGTGGGGCGAGCCATCAGCCGGGAATTAATGGCCCATCAACCCGATACGCTGCTTATTACCTCGCTGCTGGAGGACGAGGCCAAACACGCTGTAACCGATTTGCGCCGCGAATTTCCGGATTCGGACACAAAACTGCTGCCGTTGTGGGGCAATATTTTTGTCCGCACAACGCTGAAAGACGTTCCCAGGGCAAAAGTGCTGGCCTTGCCGGAGTGGCGGGAACAAATCTACCGGGATGTCATCGAAAGCCGCACCCCGGAATTGGTCGAATCGTCTTTTCTGGTGCAACTGATTTCCGGCACTACCCGGGAATACCCCGGCGTAAAGCCGCACATCGTCATTGATGCCGTCAATACGGCTACCGCCCTGGCTTATCAGGATATTTACCATTCTGCCGCCGAAGTGCATGACCTGTACGAACAGGCGGAAGAGGCCTGGCAGGAAACATCGTGGGCCGTGGTAGAAAAATTGCTCATCAGCCTGTACATTCCGCAACTGGTGCGCCACATTCAAATTCTGGATGCTGCCATGCGAGAGGCCGGCACCGAAGCCTATCTGAAAATCGGCACCAGCGGCACCGGCGGCATGGGTATGAACATCCCTTACACCCACGGCGAAGAAAAACCGTCGCGGGTGCTGCTCTCGAAGGCGGCGGTGGCCGGAGCGCACACCTCGCTGCTGTTTTTGATGGGCCGCACGCCCGGCGGCCCGGCTGTTAAAGAAATAAAACCGACGGCGGCCATCACCTGGAAGAATATCGGTTACGGCCCAATCAAAAAACGGGGGCGGCCCATTGCCCTGCTCGATTGCCCCCCGGAGCAAGGGGCCAAACTGGTTTCCGGCGCCCAATTCAACCTGAACGCGCATCCGGCCCAAACGTCGGACGAATTTATGGAATCAGTATTTATTGACACCGGCGAAAACGGCTTCTTTTCCGTGGGCGAGTTCACCGCCATCACCACCCTGGGCCAAATGGAAGCGGTCACGCCGGAGGATATTGCCATCAACGTGGTCAACGAGTTGCGGGGCATCAACACCGGCAAGGATGTGGTCAGCGCCATAGACAGCGCCGTGTTGGGGCCAAGCTATCGGGCCGGATTTATGCGTCAGCGGGCCATTGCCTTCGCCAGTCACCTTGAGGCGGAACAGGATGTGGCCTCGATTGCTTTTGAAATTTTGGGGCCGCCCAAATTATCAAAACTCCTGTTTGAAGCCTGTCTGCTGAAGACAGCCTTCCGCACCCTTGATACCGTGGCCCAAACTGCCCCGGCCCAAATTATGGACGGCCTGACCCGGCTGGTCAGCGCCTCGGCCACAATCAGGAAACAGGCCGTTTCGGTGGGTATTCCCATTTTAATGCCAGACGGTGAAACCTTGCTGTGCGTCAATCGCGGCGCGGGTGAACATCGCTGGGAACGCACCGTTTGGGAGGTTACGCCGGCGGCCATCAACCGCTGGGCCGAAACGGAGTGGATTGACCTTCGCCTGGAAAATATGGCTCGCTGGCAACGCCGCATGCGCAATATCATGGCCGAAGCGCAGGCCATGCCGTCGCCCGCGCGGGATTCCAGTTCGCGGTATGGCCGGGTTATGTCCAACCCCGAAACGTGGCTGCTTGACCCGGAAATAAATATTGGCGAGGTGGCCGGCTGGATATTTAATTATGAAGAACAGGGGCAGCGTATGAAGGGCTAACCCCCTTGAACAAAAATTTGCTATTGACAGCTTAAACCGGGGTGATTATAATGGATTAAATCCGGGTCAATAGAAGATAGTCTTTTTACTTGTCCAAGGTAAACACAATGACAGTTGTTCCCCAAACCTATAGCAAGTACGAACTTTTGTTCACGCCCCGTTTAATTCCGGTGTTAAGGAATTTGCGCGGCAAAAGGTGGCAGCGCCTGGTTGATGCCCTGTGTGAACTGCCGGAAATGCACCCCGACGTGCTGGCTTTTTCGATGATGATGATTTCTTTGGATAATTGTTTGGGCTGCGAGATGGACAGCTACCGGGCGCAACGCGGGTGTGTGACCTGCGCCCGGCACACCATCGATAAATTCAAGGGCACTGATGACCAGCTTCTGATGTATTTTGAAGAAGTCCGTCGAGACGTTTTGCAGACGCTGGTCTTGCCGCACAGTAAATAATTGCCGCCGGTTATCCAAATTTTTGCGCGCCCCATTGCCCGGCCGGACCACCGGCCCGGTTTTGTCTTGCCTATTTAATGAGCCGTCGCCCTAACGCAAATATAGCCGCAACTGCAAAAGGAACACAGCGCTGCACGGAGAACGCCGGAGATACCCGGATATTTTCTTTCTCCATAAAACTCCGTATGATGTTTTTTCTGACGTATTCCGTATGAATTTCACCGGAAAATACCTGTTTGATACGAGGAGGATTTGCAAAGATGCTGACCCTGATAGAGAAACTGCTGTTTGCGCTGGTGGTTTTTGCTTCGTTGTATGTGGCGTACATCACTTTTGGCCGGATGATGAAGGTCATCGCTCGCGGGCAGGGCGAGCTTGGCCTCAAAAGCCTGTCCGACGGCTTGACCGCGCTTTTAACCTTGCGCCCCGTTTTCAAAACCAGATTAGCCACCAGTTCATTTCATGCGGCTGTTGCATGGGGGTTCATCTTTTATGTTTTGGTGAATACGCTGGACGTGCTGGCCGGATATTTTCCGGCGGCGCATGATTTTATTGCCGGCCCGGCGATGGGCTGGTATCGTTTTTTGGCCGATATTTTCAGCATCGGCGTGCTGGTGGGCATGGTCTACTTTTTGCTGCGACGCTTTGCAGCCAACTCTCCCCTGCTCACCCACCACGAAAACGTCAAACTGCACCCCAAAGCAGCCAAAGGCATGCGCCGCGATTCGCTGATTGTGGGGGTGTTCATTCTGTTGCACGTCGGCTTTCGCTTCATCGGCGAAACGTTTCTGGTGGCCCAAACCGGGCAAGCCGACCCGTGGCAGCCCTTCGCCTCGTTGGCGGCGAATTTGTGGGCCGGCCTCGGCCCGCTGGGCCAACAAATTGGCTGGCACGCTTCGTGGTGGATTGCCCTGGGCCTGATTTTGGCCTTCGTCCCCTGGTTTCCGTACACCAAACACATCCACCTGCTTGTTGGGCCGGTTAATTTTGCCGTCCGCCCGCCGCGACGCTCGATGGGGGCGCTGACGGCCCTTGATTTCGATGATGAGAGCATCGAGCAGTTTGGGGCAACCACCCTGACCGATTTGCCCAAAACGCAAATTGTCGATGCCTTCGCCTGCATTATGTGCAATCGCTGCCAGGACGTGTGCCCCGCCTACACTACCGGCAAAGAGCTGTCCCCATCGGCCCTGGAAATTAACAAACGTTACGGCATCAAAGCGCATTTTAATGCTCTGGCCGGCGGCGGTGATGACCCCCTGAACCTGCTGGAGTTTGCCTTGAGCGAAAGCGCCCTGTGGGCCTGCACCACCTGCGGCGCCTGCACCGAAATTTGTCCGGTGGGCAACGAACCCTTCCGCGATATTCTTGATATGCGGCGCAGCCGGGTGTTGATGGAGAGCGAATTTCCCGCCGCACTGCAAACTGCCTTCCGGGGTATGGAGCGCAACGGCAACCCGTGGCAAATGTCGAGTGACCGCATGGAATGGGCGCAACCCCTTGATTTTAAAGTGCCCACCGTGGCAGACAACCCCGGTTTTGAGGTGCTGTACTGGGTGGGTTGCGCCGGCGCCTTCGACCCCGGGGCGCAGCAAACGGCCCGCGCTTTCGCTTCGATTTTGAACCGGGCCGGAGTGAATTTCGCCGTGCTGGGCAATATGGAAACCTGTACCGGCGACACCGCCCGTCGGGCCGGCAACGAGTATCTCTTTGTTGAAATGGCGACGGGCAACATCGAAATGATGAACGAGGCCGGCGTGAAGAAGATTGTGGCCGCCTGCCCCCACTGCCTGCACACCATCAAAAACGAATATCCCGATTTTGGCGGCAATTATGAGGTAGTGCATCACACCGAATTTATCAACGAACTGATTGGCAGCGGCAAGCTCAGGCTGCATAGCGCAAAAGCCGCCAAAACCACCTTCCACGACCCCTGCTACCTGGGCCGTCACAACAACGTGTACAATGCGCCCCGGCAGGTGTTGGGCGCGGTCAGCTCAAACGTGGTGGAAATGGCCCGCAGCGGCAGCCAATCGTTCTGTTGCGGGGCGGGCGGCGCCCAAATGTGGAAGGAAGAAGAACCCGGCTCCGAAGCGGTGAGCATGAATCGCTACAAAGAGGTGCGGGCCGCCGGCGTCGATACCGTGGCCGTGGGTTGTCCCTTCTGCAACCGTATGCTGGCCGACGCCAACAAAGAGGCCGGCGACGCATTGCAGGTTAAAGACGTGGCCGAACTGGTGGCCGAAAATATGGCCTGATAACCGCCAATCGGGGTAAGTTTATCCCTTTTGGGAAACCAACGCGCAGGCGCGGCGAACCTTCGGCGCGCCTGTTTTATTTGTAACCCGCCCGGCTATCTGCTATCCTTTCCCGGAAACCTGCAAGAGTTAAACTGTATCTGGAAACACGACAACGCGAATGAAAAACAGACGTGAAGCGTGATGCGTGAAACGTGACCTGCAATTGTCAATTTACAATTCACAATTGACCATTCACCATTTTTGGAGGAGCGCACCGTGAAAACACAAAAAACTATCCTGATGATTGGACTGGCCCTGGCCGCGAGCCTGATTCTGCCGGCCATCGGCGCCGGCGGCGCGGGGATATTGCAGAACGCCGGCCTGGAAGCCCCTTTTGCGACTTACGATACCTACAATGGCTGGCCCTTGCAGGTGGCCGAACACTGGGAAAAATTCATCGTCAATGATAATACCTACAACGACGGCAGCCGCTTGCGGTTTTTCAGCGCCCTGGATTGGGCGGCCTTCAACGGCAGCCCGGTGGTGGAACACGTAGAGGGCAGTCAGGCCCAGGTCTGGTGGTCGTCTTCCACCAAAGAATTTGACGCCGGGGTGTACCAGCAAATTACCGGCCTGACCCCCGGCGAAGTGTACGGCTTTTCGGCGGGGGTGTTGCAGGTGTTTGAAACCACCAACCGCACCGACCCCGCCACCGGGGTGATGACCCGGCGGGTGGGCCTGGATCCCACCGGCGGCACAGACCCCACCGCCGCCACCGTTTTGTGGGGGCCGGCGGAACAGCACGCCACTTTTTCTTCCGGCGGAAAGAAATATACCTGGTTTTGGCCAAGCGTGGGGGCGCAGGCTATCTCAAGCACAATGACGGTCTTTGTGCGGGCCGGCAGCAACGGCTCCGGCAGTACCCCCCACAGCGACCAGGTTTGGGCCGACGCCGCCTTTTTCGGTTTGGCCCCAACCACCACCCTGACCGCCACCGCGCTCAGCCCCACCCAGGCCCAACTGACCTGGCAAGGCGCGCTCCGGCCCGGTTTCCACTTGTTCGCCTACGAAGCCCGGTACAAAAAAATCACCGCTGCCGCCTGGACGGATTTGCAGATTTTTGATGTGCTGAGCGACGCTCCGCCCATCGCAACCGGCGCCACCCTGACTCTGGAAGCGGGGGCGGAATATCTGGTTCGCGCCCGCACCTGGCAAGAGCAGGATGCCGGCCTTAATTACGAAATCGCCGGCCCGTGGGTGGAACAGCGCGTTGGTGGCGGCGGGCTGATTGACGGCCTGACCCTGACCAATCGGGAAGCCCCACTCTCAAACGTGACGGTGCGGGTGGCCGATATTTTCAGCGGCTCGATGGGGGGCGCATCCGGCGCGGTCAGCGGGGCCGATGGCCGCTTCTCGCTCAACACCGGGCCGGGCGCGTTTGGCATCACCGCCACCACCACCGTAAATTGGACAGCCCCCCAGCCGGTGCGGGTGACGGTTCCGGCCACAGCCACCGCCGGGTTGACCATTACCCTGCGCCCGCCGGACGATATTTTTGCCCCCACCGGCGACGGCGATTTTGAAAACACGCTCGGCCACTGGCAGCGCACCCTCGGCTCGCCCCGCTTTATCTCGGCGGGGCAGCGCAGCGGGCAGGCCGGCCTGTGCATATCGCAAACGGGGCGATTGACCTACACCGCCATCGTCACCGGCATGTATCGCCCGGTGCTGTCGTTCTGGGTTCGGGTGGAAAACGGG
>JAJRUC010000003.1 GCA_024278015.1 Chloroflexota bacterium | reverse complement strand
CTGCCGCTATCGGGCCTGAGCCGCCCGGCAATCAGGTTGAGCAAGGTTGTTTTTCCGATTCCGTTGGGGCCGACAATGCCCAGACGGGCGCCTTTGCTGATGGTGTGGCTGAAGTTGTGAATGATTTTTTGCGCGCCGAAACGTTTGGATACATCGTTAAATTCGATGAGCTTTTTGCCGGTGCGCCGGGTGGCGAGGCTGATGGTCAGGTGGTTGGCGGGGCGCGTGTTTTGCCGGTCTTGCAGGGCCGCTTCGGCGCGCTGGATGCGAGCTTTTTGTTTGCCGGTGCGGGCCATCGGCGAGCGATGCAGCCAGGCCAGTTCCTTTTGCAGATAGCTTTGGCGCTCTGCGGCTTGTTTGCGGCGTTGGGCGCTGCGTTCAGCCTTGCGCTCCAGAAACAGGCTGTAATTGCCGGGGTAGCTGTGAATTTTTCCGGCATCAATTTCGAAGATATGGTTGACCGCCCTGTCCAGAAAATAACGGTCATGCGTAACCATCAGCAGGCCGGTTTTGAGCCGGCCCAACCAGGTTTCCAGCCAGGTAATCGTTTCGGGGTCGATGTGGTTGGTCGGTTCATCAAGGATGAGCAGGTCTGCCGGGTCCAGCAAGCTGCGGGCCAGGGCCACGCGCCGCCGCTGCCCGCCGGAAAGCAGGCCCAGGCGGGTATCAAACCGGGTAATGCCCAGCCGGGTGAGGATGGCTTTGGCCTGGGCTTCGGCGGTCCAGCCGTCTTCCGCGTCCATACGCCGGGTCATCGTGTCCATATCGGCCTGCCGCTGCCGGTCGGCGGGATGGCGGGCCAGGGTCTGGACGGCCCGCTGATATTCGCGCAGTAATTGCATTGTCGGCGACTGACCGGCAAAAAGATAATCGAGTACCCCGCAATCCTCATCCATCACCGGATTTTGGGGCAAATAATCAAAGCGGGCCTGGAGATTGCGGTTGATTGCGCCGCTGTCCGGGGTTTCCAAACCGACAATCATTTTGAGCAGGGTGGTTTTTCCGCTGCCGTTTACGCCCACAATACCTGTCCGGTCAGCGGTGGTGAGGGAAAAAGAAACGTCATCAAATAACGTTTTCAGGCCATAGTGTTTGGTGATATTTTCAACGGAAAGCAGGTGCATCAATCAGGGATAGACCTCCGGCACAAACGTTTGGTCGGTGAAGGGCGAGCGCACATAGCCGACGTCGTCCTGGCGCGGCGGCAACTTGATGGGCCGGGGGGTCAGGTCATCGTAGGGAATCATACTCAGCAGGTGACGGATGCAGTTCAGGCGGGCGTACCGTTTTACATCGGCGTTGACCACGTACCAGGGGGCTTGTTTGATGTCGGTATATTTGAACATCTCGTCTTTGGCCCGGGAATATTCCACCCAGCGCCCCCGCGATTCCAGGTCCATCGGGCTGAGTTTCCAGCGTTTGGTGGGGTCAATAATGCGGGCCTGAAACCGGCGTTCCTGTTCCTCGTCGCTCACCGAGAACCAGTATTTGATGAGGATAATGCCGGAGCGAACCAGCATCCGTTCAAATTCCGGGCATGAGCGCAGAAATTCCCGGTATTCTTCTTCGGTGCAAAAGCCCATCACCCGTTCTACCCCGGCCCGATTGTACCAGCTTCGGTCGAATAGGACCATTTCTCCGGCGGCGGGCAGGTGGGGCGCGTATCGTTGAAAGTACCACTGGGTTTTTTCGCGTTCAGTGGGCGTGCCCAGGGCCACCACCCGAACCACGCGCGGGTTGAGCCGTTGGGTAATGCGTTTGATAACGCCTCCTTTTCCGGCGGCGTCCCGGCCTTCAAAAATTACAACCACCTTCAGCCCTTTGTGTTTTATCCATTCTTGCAGCTTCACCAGTTCGGTTTGCAGCTTCACCAGTTCGTCTTCGTAGATTTTGCGCTTCATTTTCGGCTTGAGGCCGGGCAGCGATGGCGGCGGGCTGTTGGTTTGCTTTGCGGCCGGCGTTGAAACGGGTTTTTTGGTGACTTTACCTTTTTCTTTTTTTACCGTTTTCTTTTTGGACATCACTCACCTCCATTGATTTGGTAACCGGATAATATCTATTCACCCCCCTTAATTACCCCTCTTTGAGGGGGGAGATGTTCCCTCTCCATTAGAGAGATTATCAGTGTTTCGGTAATGACTGCCGGTGCGATTGCAGCCACGCCATCCCGCTTTTCACCAATTCTTCGCCGTGGCTTTGGGCTTCCCGATTGGGCAGGGTTAGCAGGTGGTTACCCGCTTGCAGGCAAAGCTGGTGGTAAACGATGGCCCGACTGCGGGCGCGGGCGTGGTCGATTGCCTGCCGGTACAGCCGAAACAGCCGGTTGGGGGGGGCATTTTGCAGGCGGGCGATGGTGGCCAGGTGGAAGCGCAACGCGCCGCGCCAATCCGGATTGCTGCGGTCCTTGATGGCCTGCAACCCCTGTTTGGCGTAGGCCGTGGCTGCGGCAAGCTGGTTTTGTTTGATGTTTACGTCTGTCAGCCCGGCGTAAATTTCGGCCAGATACCAGCTTTTGTGTTTTGCCCGGCAAATCTGTTCGGCGTGAACAAGATGGCCTTCTGCTTCAGCCCACATTTTTTGGGCGATGCAGGCCGTTCCCAGGCCGGTCAGGCAGCGGGCCATTTCTTCAAAAATATCGTATTTTTCCATTACGGCCAGGCTGCCGGTTAAAAAAGGGACGGCTTGGTCCAGCCGGTTCAAATCCAGCAAAATATCTTTGGCGTGCGTTAAGTGGGCATAGGCGTGCCCCACTTCGTCATCGGCGGCAAAGAGGGGATAGGTATTTTGCATCAGGGCTTCGGCCTGAGCGTACCGGCCACTGTGCCCCAGAATTTCTACCTGCAAAAGCCGGGCGTAAGGCACCAGCAGTTTCCAGCCGGCGGCTTGAGCCAGAGTAATGGCCTGTTGCGCAGTTTGCAGAGCCGGTTCAAGGTCATTCAATCGAAATTGCAAGGTGGCGATGTTGGAGAAGGTTTCCGCTTCTTTGTCTTTTAGCCCCAAATGTTGCCGCAGGGTCTGCACCTGCCGCCAGGTTTTCAGCGCCCACTCCAGCCGGCCGTCGAAAAAGTAGACGGTGGCAATTTTGTTGAGTACCTCGCCCTTCAGGGCCGGGTACCGATTGTCCTGGGCCAGGGCCAGGGCCGACTGAAGGTGCTGCATGGCTTCGCCAAAGTTGCCGGAGAGCATATCGGCCACGCCCATGTGGTACAGCGCGGTGGCTTGCTGCCGCAGGTGGGTGTTTGCCTGGGCAATGTGCAAAGCCGTCTGCGCTTCCTGATGAAT
>JAJRUC010000073.1 GCA_024278015.1 Chloroflexota bacterium | reverse complement strand
CCCGTTCGCAACCCGCGCCGGCGGCAACCGGAAAATTAGGGGACACGCATTTTTGTATGGAAACAGAACGCAGCTATCGCTATCGACTGACCTTCAGCAAAGAATATCCGGTAAAATATTTGGGGCACCTGGATATGGTTGCCGGTTGGACGCGCACTTTTCGACGGGCCGGGCTGCCGCTGGCCTATTCGCGGGGGTTCAATCCGCAGGCCAAACTGCAAGTGGCCGCCAGCCTGCCCGTGGGCACGATGGGCCGGGCGGAGATGATGGATATTTACCTGACCGAACCCCTTGCGGAAGCAGATGTGAGGCAGCGGATTCAAGCGACATTGCCCCCCGGCTTTGGGCTATCTGCCGTTGCAAAAACTGAGCCGAAAGCCCCCAAACTGCAAAGCGGGCTGCAACAGGCAGACTACTCCGTTGCGGTAGAAACAGACCTGCCCGCCGAGGCGCTGCAAAGCAAAATCGAGGCGTTGCTGGCCGCCCCGGAGGTTATCCAAATGCGGGTGCGGCGCAAGCGCGAAGAAACGTTCAACTTGCGGCCTTTGCTTCACGGCCTGCACCTGGCGGGCATCGACGGCGGTGAAGCCACCCTGACCATGCGGCTTTCCACCGGGCAGCAGGGCAACCTTCGGCCCGAAGCGGTGTTGAAGGCGTTGGGCCTGGCCGGATGGCATCAAAGCACACGCACGCAACTGTTCTTTTCATTTGACAGTTAAGCCCGTTTTGTATATAATCGTCTTTTGTGGGTTCTGTCTAAAACAGTTGTTTTATGTAGATAAAATCCGGTTCAATTGCCGCAAAAAGGCTATTTAGAACGTATGCAACATAAACCACAACCTATTGTGGTTTAATTTTTGTCACTATCGAACACAGATTGAGCCTGAATTTTAGTGAGTATGCAAGAGGTTACAATGTACGCAATTATAATGAGTGGTGGAAAACAGTATAAAGTATCTGAAGGCGATGTGCTGGACGTTGAATCATTGTCTGTAAATGCCGGCGACACGGTTGAACTTGACCAGGTTTTGCTGGTAGGTGGTGAAGACGATATAACCGTCGGCAAGCCGCTGGTTGAAGGCGCAAAAGTAACCGCAACCGTTAAGGAACATGGTCGCGGCAAAAAGATTATCGTTTACAAACACAGGAAAAACTACAAGCGCAAACAAGGGCATCGGCAAAACTACACCCGTTTGCAAATTGAAAAAATAGAAATGTAGCACGGAGGCACGCATGGCGCACAAAAAAGGCGGCGGTTCCAGCAATAACATGCACGACAGCCCCGGCCAACGGTTGGGAGTTAAAAAATTCGGCGGCGAATTTGTCATACCCGGCAACATCATTGTCCGCCAACGAGGCACCCGGTTTCACCCCGGCAACAACGTGGGCATCGGTAAAGACCACACCATCTTCTCTTTAATTGAAGGCTATGTAAAATTTGAACATGTCAATCGGCAAAAAAAGCGCATCAGCGTCTACGCCGAACAGAACTAATCTGCCCTTGAAACTCAGGATAAACCCTGGGCCTTCAACCGGCGTAGAGTTTGACAGGAAGGTAAAGATTGATGAAAGCCAAAATTCATCCGAAGTACTACCCCGAAGCCGTCGTAACCTGTTCGTGCGGCAACAGTTGGACAACCGGCTCAACCATACCGGAAATCCGCACCGATATTTGCTCCAAATGTCACCCCTTTTACACCGGCGAGCAGCGCATTGTTGACACCGCCGGTCAGGTAGAGCGCTTTATGAACCGCCTGAAACGCTACGGCGCCCATGAAGAAGCCCGCACTGAACGCCGGCGCACCGCAGCAGAAAAGAGCAAGGAAACGTTCCTGAAGCAGCAACTTATCGCCCTGGATCTGCCCGACCGCCTCTTTTCCATTTTGTCTGATGCAGATTACATCACCGTCGGTGACGTAATGACGCAACTACAGACTGATGAGAATGTTCTGCTGGAGCTTGGCGGCTTTGGGCCGAAATCGCTTGAGCAACTCAAAGCAAAAGTTGAAACCACGCAGGCCCAGTTTGAAACCGCAGTCAAAAAATAAATTCAGGCGCAAATGATTGGTAATAATTATCTTTAGTTGCAAGTAAAGGGTAAGCGTTTAGGCGTTTACCCTTTTTCATTGTTATCCATAAGCCCATAACGCAAAAAGAAGGGAGACGCACTTATGTATCATCGCTATGACGGCGGCTGGATAGAAGTTGTGTGCGGCAGTATGTTCAGCGGCAAAACCGAAGAACTTATCCGGCGGCTGAAACGGGCGCAATACGCCAAACAAAAAACGCAGGTTTTCAAGCCCGCTCTGGATGACCGCTATCATCAAAATAACGTCAGTTCGCATGCCGGCACCCAAATCGAGGCCATCGTCGTCGAATCGGTTGAAGATATAGCCGCGCAACTCAATGACAACACCGAAGTAGTGGGCATTGACGAAGTTCAATTCTTCGGTTGGGAAATTGTTGAATTTTGTGATAAACTAGCTGATATGGGCAAGCGGGTCATTATCGCCGGTCTCGATATGGACTTTCGGGGCGAACCGTTTGGCCCTGTGCCCGTCTTGATGGCTCAAGCCGAAGCCGTAGACAAACTTCAAGCGATTTGCATGGTGTGCGGCGCGCCCGCCAGCCGTACCCAACGTCTGGTTGCCGGCAAACCGGCCCCCTACGATGCGCCCATCATTCTGGTGGGAACCGAAGAAGTATATCAGGCTCGTTGTCGTCGCTGCCACACCGTACCTAAAGTACAAAATCAATAGTATTGCAAAAAAAGAGAGAGACGCCATGTCCACCTTAATTGATTTGCGTTATACACAAGACCTGCTGCTTGAATTGTTGAACACCCCCAGCCCCACCGGCAACACCGAAACCGCCATTGGTCTGGTTGAAGGGGCATTTAACGATTTGGGGTTACGCACCCGGCGAACCCGGAAAGGGGCGTTGCTGGCTACGTTACCCGGCCCCGCATCTGCCCCGGCCAAAGCCCTGACCGGCCACGTAGATACTTTGGGCGGCATCGTCAAGGAAATCAGGGAAAACGGCAGGCTGCGTCTCAGCAATCTGGGCGGCTACTATCCGGGCAGCATCGTGGGCGAATATTGCCGCATTGAAGCGGCCAACGGCCGGATTTTTACCGGCACCGTGCTGCTGGAAAAACAATCGGTGCATATCCACCCCATGGCCGAATTGCACGCAGCCGCCAAAGAACTGCCCCATCTTGAAGTGCGCATCGATGCCCGCACCACCTCAGACAAGGAAACCGGAGCCCTGGGCATTTGTGTGGGCGATTTTGTGAGCTGGGCGCCCCGCGCCAAAGTGACCGACACCGGCTTCATCAAATCCAGGCATCTGGATGACAAGGCGGGCGTAGCCACCATGCTGGCCGCCGCGCGCGCAATGGTCAGGCGCAACATCACCCCCGCCCAAACCAGCTACTTCTTCATCAGCAATTACGAAGAAGTAGGCCACGGCACGTCGGTGGGTATACCGGACAACGTGGCAAGTTTGCTGGCCGTTGATATGGGCGTGGTGGGCAAAGGCCAAACCGGCGATGAATTTAGCGTGAGCATTTGCGCCAAAGATTCCAGCGGCCCCTACGATCTCAGCCTGCGGCGCGAACTGGTAGCCCTGGCCCAGGCCGCCGGCATTGACCACAAGGTTGATGTCTACGCCAACTACGCCTCAGACGGCTCTGCGGCGCTGCGGGCCGGCCTCAATGCCCGCGTCGCTCTCATCGGCCCCGGCGTAGACAGCTCGCACGCCTATGAACGGACGCACCTTGACGGGCTGGTCAACACCGCCCGCCTGATTGTCGAATTTTTAAAATAGTCGCAGCGCCGTCCAATTGGGCCGGCGCTGCGACGGTGGAACAGAAAACCCTCCCAAATGCGGGAGAGTTTTTTTATTTTGCCAAATCCGGAAACTACGGGTTGCCGGTGGGACGCGGCTCCAGCGTTAAATCAATTTGCCGCGTTTGGCCGTCTCTGATAATGGTTAAAGCGATGGTCTGGTCTACGGTTCCCCGGCGGCTCAAAAACGAGAGCAGGTCGTCGAAGCCGTTCACCGGCTCATCGTCCACGCCGATGATAACATCGCCCCCAATCCGGGCTAAAGAACCGTCCTTCAGCGTGAGTTCCTGCAAGCCGCCGCGCAAACCGGCCCTGTCTGCCGGGCTGTCTGACAACACCTGCGCCACCAACGCGCCGTGCGCGCTTTCCAGAGACATCGCTTCGGCAATTTCAGATGTGACTGAATTGCCCACAATGCCTATCCACGGGTGGGCATAATAGCCGTCTTCTATGATGGCCGGCACCACGCGCCGGGCCAAATTGCCGGGGATAGCAAAGCCAACGCCCAAAAAACTGCGTTCACCGTTATCAAGCCGGCGGGGGACGATGGCGTTAATCACCCCCATCACCTCGCCGTAAGAATTGAGCAGCGGCCCGCCGGAGTTGCCGGGATTAACCGCCGCATCAATCTGAATGACTTCCGGAATACGGAAACTGCTGTTTAACGAGGGCAAACTGCGCCCCAGGGCGCTGATAATCCCCGAAGTCAGGGAGCCGTTCAACCCAAACGGATTGCCGATAGCCACGGCACGCTGGCCCACTTTTATCGAATCAGAATTGCCCCACACCACCGGCGACAGACTTTCCGGCGGCGCGTCTACCTTTATCACGGCCAAATCGCTGTCTGGGTCTGTGCCGATAATTTCGGCGGGGAGTTGCGTGCCGTCAAAAAAGGTCACTTCAACCCGGGTGGCCCCTTCTACCACATGATTATTGGTGATGATATGCCCTTCTTTGCTGTAAACAAAGCCGGATCCCTGCCCCTGCGGGCTGAAGAACGGATTAAACTCTTCCGGGGGAACGTCGGGTTGTTCGCCGTCGGGCAGGGGAGGATGCTCAAATGACGAGGCTTCCAGATAAACCTCAATATTCACCACCGACGGATTGACGCGCTCGTAAAGGTTAATCAGCAGCAGTTCTTCGGCATCGGCCTGAGCCACAAGTTGGCTGGTGACGGGTGTGGGCAGGGCTTCCAGGGTGGGCAGCACCACCCGCGTGGGGGCTATCGTCCGCCGCGAAACGCGCAGGTCGTCGGTGAGCGCCCGGCCAAACGACTGGACGGGAGACGCCGCCGAAAACAGCAAGGCCGCAAGCACCGCGCATCCCAATATCAATACCGTCAGGATGGAGCCGGCCAGTAAAATTGTTCGTTTATTCATGTATCACTCAACTTCTGCGAGAACCGCTTAAACGCCACACCCAATACACAAGCTGCATCAGGGCAGCCAGGGCGGCAACCACGTATGTCCAGGCGGCAGCGTTCAAAACCGATTTGACGCCGGCCAGTTCGCTGCGGTCTACAATGTTATATTGGTACAACAACTTTTTGGCTCTGGCGCTGGCATCCAGTTCAACCGGCAGCGTCACCACCGAGAACAAGGCCACCAGTCCGTACAGGATTACGCCAAACCAGGCGATGGCGTTGCCCAACTGAAACAGGCCCAAAGCCGCCTGCAAAATAATGCCCCCCAAAATAATCATCGGGGCCAGATTGCTGCCGAACTGCACCGCCGGCACCATTGCGCTGCGAACCTGCAACGGAAAGTATCTTTTGGCATGCTGCAAGGCGTGTCCGGCTTCGTGAGCGGCTACGCCCACTGCCGCCACGGTGGGATAGCGGGCCACATCGGGCGAAAGCCGCAGCACCCGGCCACGGGGGTCGTAGTGGTCGCTCAACCGACCGCCCCGCGCCTCTTCAATGCGAACATCGTACAGCCCGTTGCTGTCCAGAATTTCACGCGCCGCCTGCGCGCCGGTCAGCCCTCTGAAGGTGCGCACTTTGGCAAACTTGTTAAATTTGGCCTGCACGCTCTTTTGCACCACAAACCCCAAAATCGCCGTTGGAATTATAACTATTAAAAAGAGGGGGTCGTAGAATATCACTGTTTAAAACCTCCTTGCGCCCGGTTCCACCCCGGCGCTTATTTTCGTCTTTCCGTCTCTTTTATTCTGATTGGCACAGGCCGAACCGCCGGCTTTTTGGTTGCCAAAAGCCATACGGTCCCTGCGGTCAAAAGTAATGCTATCCAGATCATATCGTTACCTTTCTTTAACAGACAATTTCTTGCAGATATTGTACCACAAATTTACCGGATTCCAGCCGGTTGATATTAAAAATACGTTAATATTTTGTAACTATACTCAACTGCGTCACAAACGAACATGGTTTTTCACTGATATATGTTGGTTCGGGGTAGGGACAACCCTTGTGGTTGCCCTGTG
>JAJRUC010000072.1 GCA_024278015.1 Chloroflexota bacterium | reverse complement strand
GTGTTGAGCGTGGCTTTGGGTAAAAATGATGGCGCATACACGTATTCCTGGTCTTTGGTTCCGTCCGCGCTCTTTTCCGAACAATGCGCGTTACCGCCGGACGGCCCCAGGGCGTCGATGGTGGGGATGGTGCGCCAGGTGTGGTTGCCGTCGCTCAGCCCGCCCCGATGCTCGCGGAGCATGGTTACGCCCATCGAAGCGGCGGCCTGTTGCCACACCTCAAACAGCCGGTTGGTGCGCGGATTATCGGGCCAGGGGAGAGTCTTGTCCAGCAGGTCAATTTCCACAGTGCAGGGAAAGCCGTTGTCCACGCCGGCAACGGCGCTTTGCCCGGCCAGGGCCAGCATTTGGGCAATGCCCTGCTCAAACACCTCCGGGTCGAAGGCCCGCATTTCAACATCCGCTTCGGCGTGATGCGGCACGCGGTTGGTCACAGAGCCGCCCGTCACCGTGCCGACATTGTAGGTCAGGCGGCGGCGGTAATCGGTGAGGGCGGCAATTTGCCGGATGGTGTGGGCCAGTTGCACAATGGCGTTGGCGCCCTGATGATGGTTGTTGCCCGCATGGGCGGCCCGGCCCGTAACCCGCACCCGATAGTTGGCCTTGCCTTTGCGGGTGACGGCCAGCGAAAATTCGTCGCCGTCCATTTTGCCCCCCTCAAACACCAGACAGGCCGGCGCGTCGCGGCCCAGTTGCCGCAAAACCAGGTCGCCGAAATCCTGCGACAGGCGTTCTTCGGCGGCGTTGAGCATAACCTTCCAGGTAACGGCCTCCAAGGTTGCCGGAGCCAGGGCGCGCAGGGCATCCAGCACCATATAAATCATCACCGTACCCCCTTTAATGTCTACCGTGCCGGGGCCGTAAATAACGTTGCCTTCCTCTCGCCAGGCAAAATCGTTCATCTCCTCCTCTTCCGCCGAAAAGACGGTATCCAGATGAGAAACCAGCCCGATGGCGGTTGACGCGCGTCCGGGGCGGGTTAAAATCAGGTGCTTGCCGAAGTGCGGATTAGTGGCCTGCACGGTTTCGGCGGTAAAGCCCAGCGGGGCAAAGGCGTCGGCGGTGAGTTGCCCCAGGGCGTTCACTCCGGCGGGGTTATCGCTGAAACTGTTGATAGCCACCATTTGGCGGAGCATATCCAGATAAAAGGGCAGTTTGGGGGTCAGGTACGATTCAATTGCTTGCGGTCCGGGTTGTTGCATAGTGTGCCTCGAAAATATTTTTGGTTGAATTTTATAGTTTGGCCCGCAGGGGCACGACGCATCGCGCCCTTGCCATTAATGTCTGCCGTAGAGACAGCCCAATGGGCTGCCTCCACTTTTTACGGCTTCAAAATCTGTTCGATGGGCGCGGCCCAGGCCAGTAATTTTTCATCGGCCATGAAGGGGGCCACGCACTGAAAACCGAGCGGCAGCCCGTTGGCGGCCAGGCCGGCGGGCACAGTGAGCGACGGCAGGCCGGCTTGCGTCCAGGGCAGGTTCATGGCCGGGTTGCCCGTGGCTGAAAGCCCTGCCGGGGCGGGGCCGGGCGCGGCGGGCGTAACCCACAGGTCAAGGCCGGCTTCAGCCATAAGCGATTGCATTTCGGCGCGCAGGGCTTTTTGCGCGGCGCGGGCGGCGGCCAGTTGGCCGGCGGTTACGGCCAGCCCCTGCTCAATCAGGGCCAGGGTGCGGGGGCGATACAGCGATTTGTATTTGGGCAGCAGGGCGGCATGTTCCCGCGCCATCTCTGCCGCCATGATGGTCTGGTGATTGTGGGCCACGGTTTCGATATTATCCAGCGCCTTCACCCGCCGAATTTGGTAGCCGGCCTCTTGCAGTCGCTCAAGCTGGGCCTTGAAGGCGGCCAGCGCCTCCGGTTCGGCCTGGGCCAGATACGCGCCATCGGGCGCGCCCAACACCGGCTTTGTGGCCGCACTGTCGGCCAACGGCTGCCAACCGGCGCACAACAGGGGGGCCACGATGGTCATATCGGCAATGGATTGGGTGAAGATACCCACGTGGTCCAGCGAGCGGGAGACGTACAGCACCCCCCTGGCATCGATGCGCCCGTAACCGGGTTTAAAGCCGACAATGCCGCAAAAGGCCGCCGGCCGCACAATAGAGCCGATGGTTTGGGTGCCGAAGGCCAGGGGCATCAGCCCGGCGGCCACGCCCGCCGCAGAACCGCTGCTGGAGCCGCCGGGAGTGTGGGCCGGGTTGTGCGGGTTGCGGGTGGGGCCGGGGTCAAAATAGGCAAATTCGGTGGTGACGGTTTTGCCCAGAACAATGGCCCCCAATTCTTTCAGACGGGTGACGTAAACCGCTTGCGGGCCGGTCAGGTCTTCGGGGGGCAAGTTGGAACCGGCTTGCGTGGGGAAGCCATCCACGTGAAAAATATCCTTGATGCCCACCAGCGCGCCGTACAGCGGGGGGCGGTCTGCCGGGCGGGGATATTTGGCTTGCAGGGCGGCGGCTTCCCGCCGAAGCCGGGCGCAACGATCGGCTTCCGGCACCAGCGCCTGCACCTGCGGCTCAACGTCGGCCAGACGGCGGCAAACGCCGTCAAGGTAGTCGGCCAACAATATTTCATCGGTCTGTAATTTTTTGAGCGTGTTTTTCAGCGATACAGCGTGTAGTAGTGGATTGGGGGTGGTTAAGTTCACAGCGACCTCACTCAATTAGTTTCCAATCAAGGCGTAAAACCTGGCTGTGACCCAAATCGTCACTTTCGCACACGGGCGTCGATTGCCAGTGGAACCGTTCCGACACCTCCCGGCCGTCTTCCATAATCATAACAGCCCACTGCCCCACTTGCAACTCCGGCAAGGGAATTCGCATGGCCTCATAGCGCCCTGCGGCATCGGTGCGGACGGTGTAATCCCGGCCGGTTGTGTCATGAATGCCCAAAGCGCGAACTTCCACATTGGGCAGCCCGACGTTGCGGGCATCCTGCACCACGCCGTAAATGGCGGTGTAATCGCAGTTAAATTCGCGGCTACCGGCAGCCAGCACGTATTTGATGACCGGCTCCGGGGTGGCGGTAAGCGTCGGCGTGGCGGGGGGCGGCGGGGTGGGGGTGGACGACGGCGGCGCGC
>JAJRUC010000071.1 GCA_024278015.1 Chloroflexota bacterium | reverse complement strand
TTGAAGGTAAAGGGTTAGCGGGCGCTTTGGGGCGTTTTGTAGCGATACACAATGCGCCCCCGCTCCATATCATACGGGGTGAGTTCAACCCGCACCCGGTCTCCCAACAGAACGCGAATGTAATATTTGCGCATTTTGCCGGAGAGATGCGCCAGCAGAATATGCCCGTTGTCAAGCTCAACGCGAAATGTGGCGTTGGGCAGGGCTTCAACGATAGTACCTTCTACAACCAGTTTTTCTTTATTGGTCATTAAAGCCTTCTTTAACTAATTGGTTGACACGGAATAAGTGCCTGTTTCCGTGCCAACCACCTTTTCTCCCTTTTGAGGAACGCATACAACGGCATTCCAGAGACCTTTTGGCGGGCCGGCACTTGTCTGGAAATTTTGTAGCCCCAATTTTAGTGCAAAGCGCCATATATGTCAACAATGGGGCCGCCATACGGATACGGCCTCATCATTGGGCCGGCCACACCGACTGTTTGCTGATATGGACAAAATCGCGCAGCAGCCGCCCCGCTTCCCGCACCGAAAGCATATCAGCGGTGATGTCGCGGTAGGTTCGGTGCGCCGATACGGCATTGAACAGGGCGTGTTGCAGGGTGGTATCCTGTTCGGCCAGGGCAATGAGCGTATCTACCAGCCCCAGCCGGCTGCCGGTGATAGCCAGCCGGCGCATCACTTTGCCGTAGGGCACATCCTGCAAAATTTCACGGCACGCCCGCCGGTAATGCCGGGCAAACGCCTCGCGGGCAATGCCCTCGGTCATGGCCGTTTCCGCCGCCCAAATAGCAGTTTGGCAGGCCGATGTGACCCCCTTGCCCTTAAAGGCCCGCACCAGCCCCGCCGCATCGCCGATGCAGACGTAGCGGTCGCCGTAAAAGTGACGGGCCACGGAAATAGGGAATCGCCCCCGATAATAGATAAAATCCTGGGCCGGGTTCACCGGCCGGCGGGGGTCGGCGAAAGGCAGCACATCCCGCACCGGCGGGTAGTCCAAAAAAACATCCATGTCGGCGCTGGTGACGTATTCTCCGGCTAAATTTACGGTGATGTGATTCCCCTTGGGGGTGATTGCCCCAAATTCAATGTGTGGATTGCGCGGCAAAAAGGCGTGAATATCGTTGCTCCAGCGGGCCATAATCTGCGCCGGCGGGTGAATTTTGGTGACCATCGATGTCAGAAAACGGGGCGGACGGTACAGCGTGGCTTCGGCCAGGGTGGTGGTGCTGCCGGGGTCCAGCCCAAACGCGCCAAAGACCACATCGGCGTGTACTTTTGAACTCTCGGCGTACACGTTCACCCGGTTGGGCAGAAATTCCAGATCCGTCACCCGGCTGGCGCGTACATCCACCCCGTGGGCGCGGGCTTGCGCCAGCATGTAGATGTCAAACTGCACCCGCCGGGTGGCAAAACTGATTTCCCCCGCTTCGGTCAGGCGAATTTGTCGCCGTGCGCCGTGCAAAATATAGGCCTGAATGTGCCGTTGCACCAGATGATGCGGAAACGGCACGCCCTGCGATTCCAGAATTTCATCAATGGGGGGGGATAACACCCCGACGCATTGATTGTAATGCGCTTCGCCCACCGTGGCTTTACCGTCGAACAGGATAATATTGATGGATTTGTCCTGTTCGCGGGCCAGATTTTGCAGGGCGATGCCGCACATTGTGCCGCCCGGCCCCCCGCCGATGATGACGGCAGTTTGGTTGTCTTTCAATGCCCCAAGGTTCATAATTATTTCCTCGTCGGTGTGCTGTGGGGAACGGTTGGACGACGCCACACGCCCCAGATGTGGGAGAGCAAAAACCAGACCACTCGCGGGTGGAGCAGACTGCGCAAAATATGCCCGTAGCTGTCATCGCCGGTAAACATATTCCACAGCGCCAGGCGGCAAATTCGCGCCTCAAAGGGATGGGTATTTTTTGTGGTGAGCGCCAACAGCCACAAGCGGGTCAACACGCGCGAATTGCCCGTAATTTCCCACAGGAAAAACAAACAGTTGCCCCAAAAGTTATCCCGCGCAATGCGGCGGCACAACGGGGCGTAATGTTTTTTGAAATCGGCGGCGGCGATGCCGTGAAAAATTGCCGCGCGCGCCGCTTTTTTTGCCGTGCGGAACGCCGAACCGATGCCGTCTTTATACAACCGGCTTGCCGCCGCGTCGCCGACCGCCACAAAGCGATTGCCGTAAAACTTTTTCGCGGCAGAAACGGGAATGTGCGGTTTACAGCCGCATAATCGCCGGTAATCGTCCGGAACACCGGCTTCGGTCAAAAAGGTTGCAATCGTTTTCAGGTTCGGGGTTTTTGCCAGCAGACTGACATTGACATACGAGCCTTTGGGCACGGTTGCTCCAAACAGCACGCCATGCTTGCGCCCAAAATGGACATGCACCCGGCGATTATTGCCCGGATACTCCCCCAACTCGTCCTGAATCATCTGCGCGGTTTCCGGCGGTTGATAGGTGTCGCCCGCCACATCTATCCGCCGCCCGTTGACCCCCGCCGCCAGCGCCACCAGCTCAAACGGGTGATG
>JAJRUC010000070.1 GCA_024278015.1 Chloroflexota bacterium | reverse complement strand
CGTCATCTTTTCTGTTTTGCATAATTTTGGATGAATAAAAACGTGAAACGTATGGGCGCATGACGTTTCACGATGGTTTCTGCTTGCCATAAACAGAAATTATGTTCTATCTTTGGGGGGATTGTACCATGTCTGCCTCAATGGGGCAAACATGGCGATTCATTCACAGACGGGGTTATCACGCCGAAGACGTGACCTGCCGGGAAAAACGAGATTTGCCGTTTCGTTCAAAACGGGTTATCGGATGTGAACGAGAAGTTCCGAATGGCTGGACAGATATTCCAGCGCGAATTTGTGCATTTCATCATAGGCAGCGATGATGCGCGGGCTGGACAGGCGATAGTAAATGCACAGACCATCCCGCCGGGAGATGAGTACGCCGCTGGAACGCATCATGCCCAAATGCCGGGAGACGGTGCTTTGAGCCACGCCGGTCGCGTTCACCAGTTGCGTCACGGTTTTCTCGCCGTCGCGCAGTTCGTCCAGTATCTCCAGTCGAATGGGGTGGGTCAGAGTTTTGCAAATATCTGCATGAATTGTGTATAATTGTTTATCTTTCATTAGTAACCTCTACCTGCGCACAGTCGTGTCAAGTGTATTTTAATGGGCAGGGTCATTTTATTGTAGGGGCACGATGCATTGTGCCCCTACAGGCGAACCGGCACAAAACCCATCATTCAACGTTTGACGTGATAGTACATTATACTGTATACTCCGACAATTGTCATATACAGGACTTACGCAGTTGCGGTAAATCACGGTGTTCTACCCCCTCCCCCCTCCCCCGACAGCGGGGGAGGGGCTAACTTCCCCCCGCTTGAGGGCGCGAAGCGGTTTCTTCATCAGGGACTGAGGGGGGTAAAATGCCGCCACTGCGTCAGTCCTGTATATATTGAAAGTTACGAATATACGGATAATGGAGGCGGCAGATGAACATTGCAATGCCCGCGTTGCTCGCGGCCATTGCCGTTTCGGCGGCATTGCATTTGCGGGCAGATTATCGGCGGGCGTGGCGGCAAATTTACATTTTCAAACCGCTCACCACGGTGTTGATTATCGTTTTGGCGCTGACGCTTTCGCCGCATGGCAGCGCCGTCGCCAAATCGTTAATTGTGGGCGGGCTGATTTTCTCGCTGGCGGGCGATATATTTTTGATGCTGCCCTCTGACCAATTTATGGCCGGGCTGGTGAGCTTTTTGGCGGCGCACCTGTTGTACATTGCCGCGTTTGCCGCCGAAGGCTGGCACCTCACGCCGGTTGCCGCCATCCCCGTTATAGTGGTCGGCGCGGTTCTGCTGCGGATTCTGCTGCCGCGCGCCGGACAGATGCGCATCCCGATTACAATTTACGCGGCGGCGCTGCTGGCGCTGTTGTGGCAATCGCTGGGCCGGGCGACGGCGGTGGGAGACGCCGGCGCGTGGCTTGCTCTGGCGGGCGCAACCATCTTCGTCGCCTCAGATGCCACGCTGGCAATCAACCGCTTCGTCAAGCCGTTTCGCGCAGCGCAACTGGTGATAATGTCTACCTATGTGTTGGCGCAAGTATTAATTGCCGCTTCCATTTGATGGTCAGTCAACCGGTTTTTGCCATAAATAATGATTCTGTGGTAGCATTTCAACGCAATCCACTGAAATAACCTGATGGCGCAGTTCAAGGAGGAACCTGATGCAAAATGTGTATATTGTAGCGGCCACCCGCACCCCCATCGGACGATTTGGCGGCGCGTTTAAAGACCTGCCCCCCACCGACCTGGGCGCGACGGCGATGGCCGGCGCGCTGCGGCAGGCCAATATCGACGGCAGCCGGCTTGACCTGATTATCTTCGGCAATGTGCTGCGGGCCGGACACGGCCAATTGTTGCCCCGCCAGGCGGCCCTCAAAGCCGGCATCCCCCCGGAAATCGACGCTTACGCCATTGATATGGTTTGCTCTTCCGGCATGATGAGCCTGATGAACGCCGCCACGGCCATCAAAGCCGGCCAGGCCGACCTGATTTTGGCCGGCGGCATGGAGTCAATGTCGCAAGCCGGCTTTCTGCTCTCGGCGCGGGCGCGCTGGGGCTACAAGTTTTTGATGGGTACGCCGGAGAACATCACCGATATTTTGCTGTACGACGGCCTGACCGACCCCGTGCGCAACGAAGCTATGGGCACCCAGTCTGACCGTCTGGCCGCCGAACACGACGTTAGTCGCGCCGAACTGGACGAAGTGGCCGCTATATCGCACCAACGCGCCGCCGAAGCCACGGCCAGAGGCTTCTTCAAAAAGGAAATCACCCCCATCGAAGTGAAAACGCGCCAAGGGATGCGGCTCATCGAAGCCGACGAGGGCATTCGACCGGATGCCACGCTTGCTTCGCTGGCCGGGCTGCGGCCGGTTTTCGGCGCCGAAGGGGTGACGACTGCCGGAAATTCCAGCCAAATCAGCGACGGCGCGGCGGCCCTGTTGCTGGCCGGCCCGGCGGCCGTCGCCAGATACAACCTCACCCCCCTGGCAAAAGTTTTGGGCGGGGCGTGGTCGGCGGGCGAAACATGGCGATTTCCGCAGCAACCCGTGCCCACTACCCGCAAATTGCTGGCAAAACTGAACATGCAGCTAAACGATTTCGACCTGTTTGAAAATAACGAAGCCTTCGCCCTGAACAACATCCTTTTCCATCGCTTGCTAAATGTGCCCTACGACAAACAGAACGTGTACGGCGGCGCGGTAGCGCTGGGGCACCCCATTGGAGCGTCCGGGGCGCGGATTGTCGTTACCCTGCTGAACGCCCTGACCGAAAGAAATGCCCGGCGCGGGCTGGCCGCCATTTGCCACGGCGTGGGCGGGGCCGCCACCCTGGCCATTGAGCGGGTGTAGAACCCGGCTTTCAGCAACCGGCGGACAGCCGTTTTCACAGGAGCAACGTTATGCAATCTTCAGCCGATGTGGTCATCTGCGGGGCGGGCATCGCCGGCATTTCGACGGCCTGTTATCTAAGCGTCAACCACGGCATCACCGACATCATTTTAGTAGACGAGCGTCCCCCGCTTAGTTTAACCAGCGACAAATCGACCGAAGCCTATCGCAACTGGTGGCCCGGCCCCGGCAAGGCGATGGTGGCCTTGATGAACCGCAGCATTGACCTGCTGGAAGAAATTGCCCGTCAAAGCCAAAACCGCATCAACCTGAACCGGCGCGGCTATCTGTACGTAACCGGCAACCCGGCCCAAATTCCGGTTTTCCGGCGGGCGGCAGAAGAGGCGGCAGCGCTGGGCGCGGGGCCGGTGCGGGTTCACACCGGCCGGGCCGGTGAACCGGCTTACGCGCCCGCCCCCCGCCACGGCTTTGACAATTCGCTCACCGGCGCGGATGTTTTTCTTGAGCCGGCGCTCATCCGCCGCTATTTTCCGTTTGTCACAGAAAAAGCCGTGGCCGCCATTCACGCCCGGCGCTGCGGCTGGTTTAGCGGCTACGATTTGGGCAGGTGGATGCTGGAGCAGGCGCGGGCGCGGGGCGTGCGGCTGATGGAGGGCCGGGTTGAAGGGGTGACAATGGCCGGGAATCGAATACAGGGGGTGATGGTAGACGCGGTTTCCGGCGCGCAGGTCATCGAAACCGGCGCGTTTGTGAACGCCGCCGGGCCGTTCACCCGGCTGGCAGGGCGGATGATGGGCCTTGACCTGCCCGTCTTTTCAGAATTGCATTTGAAGGTCGCCATCAAGGACCATCTGGGCATCATTCCCCGCCACGCCCCCTTAACCGTGTGGACGGACCCGCAGTATCTGCCCTGGGCCGCCGAAGAGCGCGAGTTTCTGGCCGAAGACCCGGAGACACGCCGGCTGCTGGCCGAGTTTCCGGGGGCCGTCCATTTTCGGCCGGAGGGCGAAGGGAAAAGCCGGACAGTGCTGATGCTGTGGCCGTATCACACCCGGCCGGTGCCGGAAACCTTTCCATTGCCGGAGGATGCCGATTACCCGGAGGTGGTGCTGCGGGGCATGACCACGCTGGTTCCCGGCCTGCGGGCTTATCTGGACAGGCTGCCCAAACCGTATGTCGATGGCGGCTACTACACCAAAACAAAAGAAAACCGGCCCCTGATTGGGCCGCTGCCGGTTGAGGGGGCGTATATCATCGGGGCGCTGTCCGGCTTCGGTTTGATGGCCGCCGCCGGGGCGGGAGATTTGCTGGCCGGGCACATCGCCGGCACATCCACGCCGGATTACGCCGCCGCGTTTTTGCCCAGTCGCTATCAGGACCCGGCTTATCAACAATTGCTGGCTACCTGGGATGATACGGGACAGTTGTAACGGTTAAGGCCGCCCCAAAATCCGTGAGGTATGAAACGTGACAAAACAGTGTTTCACGTTTCACGTTCAAAACCAGGGCTGTTGCAAACTGCCCCGAACAGGATAAAGTTAATTTTAAGGTTACGTTTGACATACTGTTTGGCCCGGCAGGGGCGGCTTGCGCGCCGCCCCTGTAAATTTACCTGTATTTTTAGCCTGCCTGGTCGTTCCGCAGGGGCACGCGGCGGCGCGCGCCTGCATTTCCGGACAAAAGTGTTGTTTTGTCAAGCGATTTTACCCAAAGGACACAGTCACCCCGTTCGGGGCGCTTTGCAACAGCCCTGCGTTCAATACTGTCTAAAAAGGATTTTTCCAGTCTCGGTCTGCCAGGCGCCGGGCCAGTTTTTCCTTGAGCAGGCGATACAATTCGGCCTGATGTTTGCGCCCGTATTGCGCTTCGGTCTGGCTTAAGCGGGCCAGTTGGCGCAGGGCCTGACTGTAGGCGGCTACGCCCTCAAAAGCGGCTTGAGACGCTTGACCGCTGAAGTAATAAAAATTTCCAGACAATAAATTTGCCACCATGCAATGCGGCACGCCCTGCCGGGGAAAATACGGCAACGCCAGTTTCACCGTCTCACGGGCATACTCATACGCTTCGCGTTTAGCCAGCAGGCCGGCGGCAAACAGCAAAACCAGCCCCTTGTCCATCGCCTCTGAATCGGCGTCGAGTTTTAACGCCGCCAGCGCGCGCGCTATCGCCGTTTGCGCTCCGGGCAGGAAAGGCGGTTCATCAGACGGGGCGGCCAGGTCGTTCAATATATCTGCCGCTATACGCAAATACACGCCCACCGGCCGGTCACGGGCCGGCAAAGGCAGCAGGCACAGGGGGGCGTACAGCAATCTGTCGGCCAGGTCGTCAAGCTCGGACTCCAGACGGGCCGAACTATCTGCCTCGCCGGTTGCTTCGGGGGGCTGAGGCAGCGGGGCGCGGTCTTGCCATTCCGCCTGAAGGATGAATTTTTCTGCTATTTTGCGTAGCAATTTGCCGCAAAGCGTTGTGTTTTCCACCGATATTCCCCGCTTAAGATGTGGTGGTTCCCCCCGCCGCCGAAGTGTCGCTGCTGGCCGCTGCGCCGGTTGAGCCGCTGCCTGTGGATGAAGACGATGCGCCGTGTCCCAGCAGGCGTTTGTTCAAAAATTCCAGGGTTTTGATGGATTCCGTGGGCAAAAACGGCCCCATCCCCGCCTGGCCGGCCATGCGCCGCAGCGTTTCGATGAATTTTTGGGCCACAAAATAATCCGGCAACTGTTCACCCTGTTCAACCAGTTTCTCAAACCCCCGCCCGATGGTTGAAACCATGTCGAGTTGGGCGTAGGCGTAGGCCGCTTCACGGGCCAGCATGGTATCGGCTTCGGCGTGGGCCTGTTCCACTTCAATGGCGGCCTGCTGCCGGGCCTGCCAGTTAAGCCGCCGCTGTTGCTCTACCTGGGGGTCCAGCGCCCGGAAGGGGCCTAAAGTTATGTCCAGCACTTTTATACCGATGCCGGCCGTCCTGGCCTGCATCAGTTGCATCATCTCCCGGCTGATTTCCTTGCGGGGGTCCTTGTTGGCGTCGGTCGGCTCAAAGACTTCGTCCAGCGTTTTGGCGGCGATGATGTCGCGCAGGGCGCCTTCAACATAGCCATTTATGCCGTCCGGCCAACTTCTGGCAGAAACATCATCGCCCATAATACCCACGGCCTGCTGCCGGGCAATCTGTTCCAGGGCGGCGGGGTCCGGTTGATAGGGACGCTCCAGGGTCGGCTCCAGACAGCGCACCTGAAACTGAATGGTAATGCCGGCGCCTACGGCCAGACCATCGGCGGTAAAGACGCGGGCCAATTCTACCACTTTGGCCTGGGGGCGCAGGTCGATTATCTCCCGGATGTGTTCAAATCGCTCCACAAAAACAGGCCCCGGCCCAACGATGCGCGTAATGCGCCCGTAACGGCCCAACACCACGGCGCTGTCGTTGGCTACAATGAGCCGCCCCGGCCCGCCCAATTGCCGGTTCGCCAAAAATTTCTGCCGGTCTGTGGCGCGAATTTTGCCCCCCGTGACCATCACAAAGGGATATTTGAGCGGCCAGCGCCCCACCAGGCACAGGGTGGCGTATCGAAAACCAGACCACCACGATTCCAGACCGAAGACAATTTGCACAAATATGCCCATCAAAACCAGAACGCCGAACAGCGTCAGGGCCGCCGGCGCCAAACTGAATAATAGCCGGTACAGGTTGAGGTTAAAAGTGGGGGTGTTGCCAAAAAGCGCCAAATTAAAGAACAGGCCGGGAATCATCAAAATTACAAAGGCAACGGCCAGCGCCAGCAGTCGAATCATCCCTCTGGCCCGATGGGTGCGGCGGCGGCCTATTTCCTGGGGAGCCAGACGTTCATGCATTTCCTCAAACATAATGCGACCTCAACTTTCTATTTTTGGCCGGAACTTTCTATTAAGCGGCGAATATCCTGGAACGTTTGGGGGGCGTTGTTCTCTGCCAGGGCCTGGGGCAGATTTTGTCTGGACAGCATTTGCTCAACGGCGTTGATGAAACTAAGGGCAATGATGTGCCGCTCATCGGCGGCGGTGGTGGTTCTCTTCAGGTTCCGGAAGGAGTGGGCAACCTTGTCGATTAAATCGGCCAAGGCGCGCGCTCTGGCCTGCTCTACCAGGCGAATGGCCTCTGCCTGCCCGCCGGCGCGCTGGACGGTGGCCTGACGCTGCCAGCGGGCTTGCCAGCGTTCCACCTGCCGGCGGGCAATCGGCACCGCGTTCCTGTCGCCGTTGCCGTCGGATTTTTCCGGGACGGGTGGGTCGGCCGGCTCAATATTGCCGATGGCTACAAAAATAATGTGGATGCCGGTCTCGCTCATTTCCGCTTCCAGCCGGCGGTGGATGCGGGCCCGAATTTCGTTGCGGGGCGGGTCGGCCTCCGCATCGGGGGCGTAAAGCTGGTCGAAAGTATACCGGGCTATCACATCGAAGGCGGCTTTTTGGGTTTTTTGCATCACAAACCGATACCAGGGTCGTTGTTCGCCGTCCAGCACATCCTGGGCGCGCGCCACTTTGGCGATGGTATCAGGATTAAAGGGGTACAGTCGAGTGGCGGCATTTTCTGCCTGCGCGGGGTCTATTTTACAGGGGACAAAGGCCGGTATTTTGATGCTGATGCCGTCTTTGGTAACGGCCGTCGTATCAGGCATAATGAGAATATATTTTTTGAGGTCAAGCAAATTCAGAACGCGCTCCAGCCGTTCGGTAAATACCACGTCGCCCCCGACCACGCGGGTGATTTTCGCCCCCTTGTGCAAAACTACAGCGTGTTCAGCTTGCAGCAAAACAAGGCCCAGCCCGCCTTCTCTGGCGGCCAGTTTGCCGTCGTAACGTTTTTTCAGGGCGTTGATGTCGCTGTCGTAGCTGTAAAAGGGATGATTGGCCCCGCGCACAAAGCCAATCAGGGCGCGGGCGGGCAAGACCCATTCCCGCCAGCCCTGAATTTCAAAGGGGAGCAGGAACAGGGAAACGAAAGCCAGCCCTCCCCAGAAAAAGAGGAACAGCATCACCAGCCACACGCTCACCCAAAATACAGCGCCCGGCGAGATGTCCGTCGTCGAGTTGATAGACAGCATCAGATACACCAGCAGCGAATCGAAGACGAGCAGATGAAAAAATATGGTCCATCGAACAGGCCGCCGTTTCAAGCGGGGGAGGACCATCAACATTAGAATATTGATGGTAATTAATAAGACGGTGGGATTTAGCAGAAAACGAACCACGATGTCTCCTTTTCTTTACACCGAAATGCGCTAATTCGCTGAAACATTTCAGGCCGATGATGAGCTGTGTTTTGGGTTGGCCCGACGCCGGCTCTGGTCATTTAATGTTTATGTAATCATAATACAATATTATACCACAGAGGACAAGTATTTTTTGAATCTTTGACATAAAAAAGGAGGCCAAATAATGGCCTCCTGCCGGTTGCGGGTTATTTTTGGGCAATTACGCGCCGTATTTGCCCAGGCGCATGGCGTGGGCCAGGGCCAGGGGCATAATATCCACGTGGTAAATTGGCCCCAGGCTGCCCGTCAGGCAGGCCGTCTCGCCGAAGGTGGCGGCCGGCTCACGGCGGGTGGTGGCTTCTGCGGCAATCATCACCGGCACGGGATGCCAGCTATGCCGTTTAACCGCCGCCGGGGTGGAATGGTCGCCGGTGATGACCAGCACATCCGGGTTGAGGGCCAGTAAAGCGGGCAGGGCGGCGTCCACCGCCTCGATGACGCCCACTTTGGCCGCAAAATTTCCGTCTTCGCCGTAGCTGTCGGTCTTTTTGATGTGGACAAAAAAGAAATCGTATTTGTCCCAATTTTGTTTAACCACCTCAAATTCTTCGGCGGGGGTTTGGGCGCTGTGGTCGATGACATCTATGCCCACCAGCCGGGAAACCCCTTTGTACATAGGGTACACGGCCACAGCCGCCGCCTTGATTTTGTACACCTCCGGGAAGGGGGGCAGGCCGGGGTCCATAGCCACGCCGCGCAGGGTAAAGCTGTTGGCGGGGGCGTGGTTTGCCAGAATTTTGTTGCCTTCGGCCACAAACCGGCGCAGGATTTCGGCGGTTTTTTCGGCGGCGGGGGCGCGAGGCGTTACCGGCAAAACCGGCGCGCCGGTTAATTGCGGGTCGGTATCGTCAACTTCGCCGTTCAACCCTTTGCCGCGCAAAACAACGGCAAAGCGATATTCCTTCACCGGCTCAACAAAAATCTCTACGCCGGGAATTTTGATTTGGCGCAGCAAGGCCACCCGCTTCGCCCCCTCTGCGGTGGGGATGCGCCCGGCCCGCCGGTCGGTGATGAGGCCGTTGCCGTCTACCGTGCAAAAATTGCAACGGATAGCCACATCATCGGGCCGCAGGTCAAAGCCGATGCCCAGCGCTTCCAGCACGCCGCGCCCAACCAGGTTGTCCAGCGGGTCGTAGCCGAACAGCGCCAGATGGCCGGGGCCGCTGCCGGGGCTGAAGCCGGGCAAAACGACGGTACTTAAGCCCAGCGAGGCGGTGGCGGTGAGGGCGTCCATGTTGGG
>JAJRUC010000002.1 GCA_024278015.1 Chloroflexota bacterium | reverse complement strand
GATGTTTTCAGCGAAGGTGGCCCCCAGCATCACTTCGCCCCGCCCGCCGATGGCTTTGCCGGCGGTGATGTGGTAGTGGGCCAGCACGCGCGCTTCCGGTTCAATGCCCCACACCAGCAAAAACGGCACATCCGGCGTGGCGGCCACGCCAAATACCATGCCGGCCACGCTTTCTACTTCCGGCATACCGGCAATTGTCCGGCCTACGCGCTCATCAATGGTACTGAAGCCCATATCGGCCACCCCGGCCTGCATGGCAAACAATTCGGCGCCGCTGCCGGTGCTGAGTTTGGTAAAATCCTGAATAAAGCCTTCGGTGATGGCTCCCAAAGAGACAATCAGGCCCACCCCCACGGCAATGCCGGTTAAGGTCAGCAGGCTGCGCCCGCGCCGCCGCCACAAATTTCTGAAGGCCATGCCGCCCGGCATAGCCCAGCGCGGCTCTCGCTCCCCTCCGCCGGCGCTGCTCGATTCGTAGTTCAGGGCCTCGGTGGGTTGCAGATTGGCGGCCCGCCACGCCGGATAAATGCCGCCCACGGTTCCCAAAATCAGGGCCATTACCATAGCCTCAATCAACATTGAAGGTTGGATAATGCCGGTGGCAAAGCTGGACACAGCCGGGGTGGCGTTGGAAAGCTGCACCAGGCCATAGCCCAACAGCAACCCCAGCAGGCCACCCAAAAGACTCAGCAGCAGCGATTGGGCCATTATCATACGCAGCACCTGGCCCCGCTTCCAGCCGACCGCCCGCAACACGCCGATTTCGCGGGTTTGCTCAAAGACGACCATAATCATGGTGTTCATCATGCCCAGCCCGCCGATGAAAATGGCAATCAACCCAATGCCGTAGGCCATCCCCTTCATCGACTGCACCTGCATTTGTTGTTCGCCGAAATCAGAGGCGGTGGAGACCAGATAATCGGGGAAAAGGCGCTCGATGCGCGATTTGACCAGCTCCATATCGTCAAGGTGGCGAAGCTGGATTTCAAAAAAGCTGACCTGATGCGGTTTTTTGAAGATGACCTGCGCGTCTTCCAACGAAATTACGCCGCCCGATTCCTCAAAGCTGAGGCCGGTTTCGTAAATACCGGCAATGCGATAGGGTTGCTCAAAAAGGTTAATCTTGTCGCCCACGCCCACCTTCAGGTTGGCGGCGGCCTGCTTGCCGATGATAATTTGCTTCGGGCCGTAAAGCGGGCGGCCTTCGACGATTTTGAAATGCTCAATGGCTTTGCCGGCCCGCTCGTAACCGCCAATGACCACATACGGAATATCGCCGATGGATACGTAATTGAAGATAACCCCGGAAACGGCCAGCACTTGCGGAAACCGGGCCACGCGCTCGCCGACGGGTTCATCGACGGCGCTCAGAGAGATGTCCATCGCATCGGCCTGGGTAATGAGCAAGTCTGCGCCGGAGCCGCCCGTCACCGCCGAGTAGCCTGCGGCCACCCCTTCCGCCATTGCGCTGAGGGCCACCACGGCGGCCACGCCAATGGCTACGCCCAGCATCGTCAGCAATGACCGGGCTTTGCGTCGCCATAAACTTTTCAGTATCACCCGTCGCTCCTGTATTTTGCAATAAAAATCGCTACTGACATATTGCCCTATTCTGACAAAATAATCAAGCGCAGACCGCCGGCGCAGTTCGCCGGCCGGCCCCGAAAATTTTGCGCCCAAACGAAAAACCGCCACCACAACGCCGGTTAAAACGGGAATTGCCGGCCACAGCCTTAACAACCGGCATCAAAACCCCCCGGCGCGCTGGTGAACAGAATAACTTTTGGTATAATGACAGCTACAGATGAAGAAAAGGTTGGCAAAGGGGATACAGCTATGACTCAAGATGAAACAACACTTGCAATTGAAGCGGGGCCGGCGGGATGGGTCAACCGGCAGACGGCGTGGTTTGCCCGACACTGGTTGATTGTGGTCAATATTTTTACCGGCATCTTTGTGGGATTGCCGTATTTGGCCCCGGTTTTGATGCGCTACGGCTACAACGCGCCGGCACACGTCATCTACACCGCCTATAAACTGACCTGCCACCAGTTGCCGTCGCGCTCGTACTTTATTTTGGGGCATCAGGCCGCATTTTGCCACCGGGATACGGCCATTTGGGGCGCGTTTTTTATCGGCGGTCTGGTCTTCCGTCCGGGGCGAAACAGACTCCGGGCGTTGCCTTTTCACTGGTGGATTTTGGCTCTCATCCCCATTGGCCTTGACGGCGGCACCCAGTTGGTCGGCCCCCTGTACGAAGCCCTGCCCGCCTGGGCGCTGACCGGCTTTGCCGTGGCGGTCTGGCTGGGGCTGACGGCCGTTATGGTTTCCAAAGGGGTCAAACACCGGCAGTATTATTTGTTTGTGATTTGTTTTCCGTTGGCGATGTATTATGTGCAAATCACCGGCACCCGTTTAAGCAACTGGCAGCTCAGGAGCATCACCGGCGCGATATTTGGCCTGGCCAATGCCTGGCTCATGTATCCGATGTTTGAGGAAGCGTTTGGCGACCTGCGCCGCGAGATGGACATTAAACGAGGGCATAGCCCCGCCGTTTAAACCGCCCTTCAGCAGACAGGTTCACGGCCCGATTGTGTTATCCGGGCAATCTGGTATAATTTTATCAATCATTCAGCAGAGAAGATGCTCAACATGGCAACCGTAAATTCCCGTTCAGCCGTATCCAGAAAAAATACCGCCCGTAGCGGTTATACGCCCCGCAGCCTGAAACAAATCCTTCGTGAGGCCGACCAGAAGGTGGTTCAAGGCGAGTTGGACGAGTACCTGCCCGTCCCCACCGGCTTTAACCAGATTGACCGCATGATTGGGGGCGGCCTGCGAAAAACCGAACTGGTGCTTTTGGGCGGCCGGCAGGGCATCGGCAAAACCATCTGCGCCTTGCAAATGGCCCGCAATCTGGCCCTCAACGAAGCCACTTACGCATTTTATGTCTCTTTTGAACACAACGAAGTCCATCTGCTGAACCGGCTGGTTTGTATGGAGAGCATCGACCCCACCAAAGAGGTGGTCGGCACCGGGGTGCGGCTGAAAGACCTGCACAACATTGTGGTTAGCGCCCGCGCCAGAGAATGGGTGCGCAACGAAGGGCAGGTGGGGCTGCACCAGATTCTTTCCGGCAACCCCAAAACCGCCAAAGCCATTGAACGCATCAACAGCTACGCCGACAGATTGATTATGATGAAAGCCAGTCCGGCGGTGACAACGCTCAATGCGCTGCGGGAAATGGTGCAAAGAATGGCCGACGCCACCGGCGGCAAACTGGTGCTGTTTGTTGACTATTTGCAAAAACTGGCTATTTACCCGGAACGGGCCACCAGCGAAGGCGAAAAAGTCACCATCATTGTTGAAGGGCTGAAAGATATTGCCATGACCATGAACATCCCTGTGGTGGCTATTGTGGCCGCCGAGCGGGAGGGTCTGAAGGCCCGTCGCCTGCACATGTTCCACCTGCGCGGCAGTTCCGCCCTGGATTACTAATGTGACATCGCCATTATCATGAACAACAAGTTTCAGATTTTATCCAAGGACCATATCGCCTACAATCCCTACAAAAGTGAAGCCTATCGGGATTGGGTTGTCTTTACCGTCGAAAAAAATCGCGCCGGACGGGCCATGATAGACATCGAGTTTCAACTTCGGGCCCAGTATTTTGCCTTCAACCCCAAAGGCAGTATCGTAGAGCAAAAACTCATCGACGAAAAAATCATCGTTGAGTAATCCCGTTCAGGAGCGTGCCCGTGTCCTCGCAAAAATCGTCCTTGCAAAAACCGCATCCCCCCGTTATTCGTCTTGAACAGTTTTTGAAACTGGCTAACGTCGTCAGCACCGGCGGGCAGGCCAAAATCCTTATTCAGGGCGGCGAGGTGAAACTTAACGGCGTAACAGAAACGCGCCGCAAAAAACAACTCTCGCCCGGCGATGTGATAGAAGTGCAGGGTCTGGTGCTTGAAGTCGGGCTGGAATAAACCGCAACACCGGCAACGTGGCAGGGGCGCAACGCATTGCGTCCCTGCGTTTTTTTGCAAACTGTTTTCAGGCGCAGAAACCCGGCCTATTCAGCGTCCATAAACGGATATCGCCAGTCGGTGGCCGGCACCAGCGTTTCTTTTATAGAGCGCACGGTCATCCAGCGCAACAGATTTATGGCGCTGCCCGCTTTATCGTTGGTGCCGGAGGCGCGGCCCCCGCCAAACGGCTGCTGCCCAACCACGGCGCCGGTCGGTTTATCGTTGATGTAAAAGTTTCCGGCGGCGTCTCGCAGATAATCGGTCATATAAGAAATGACGTTTCGGTCTTTGCCGAATATCGCGCCCGTCAAGGCGTAAGGCGAGGTGCTGTTGCACGCTGCCAGCGTTTCTTCCAGTTTGTCATCATCGTACACAAAGATGGTCATCACCGGCCCGAAGATTTCCTCTTCCATTAATTTTGAATGGGGATTGGTGGTGACAACGGTGGTCGGTTCAATGAAATAGCCTTTGCTGTCATCGTAGTGACCGCCGGTAATCACTTCGTGTTCGTTTGATTCGATGGCGTAATCGATGTAATCGGTGATGGTGTCAAACGCGCCCTTGTCGATGATAGCGGCGAGGAAATTGCGAAAATCATCGGGTACGCCCACAGGAATTTGGCTGACCTGTGCGGTGTATTTTTCCTTGAACTGCGGCCAGATGGAAGCCGGCACGTACATGCGTGAAGCCGCCGAGCATTTTTGGCCCTGATACTCAAACGCGCCGCGAATGGTGGCCGTGACCAGCTCATCCACATCGGCGGAGTTGTGGGCAAAGATAAAGTCCTTGCCCCCCGTCTCGCCCACAATACGCGGATAGTACTTCTTGTCCTGAATGGTCTCGCCCACCGTTTTCCACATCGACTGGAAGACGGCGGTAGAGCCGGTAAAGTGGATGCCGGCCATATCCGGGCCGGCCATCACCGGGTTGCCGACCTGCGCCCCGGAGCCGGGAATAAAGTTCACCACGCCGTCGGGCAGGCCGGCGGCCTTGAGCAATTGATACACATAATGGGCGGCGTAAACCGCGCTGGAGGCGGGCTTCCACAGCACCACGTTGCCCACCATAGCCGGGGCAGTGGGCAGGTTGGCGGCAATTGAGGTGAAGTTGAAGGGCGTTACGGCAAAAACAAAGCCTTCCAGAGGGCGATATTCCACCCGGTTCCAGATGCCCTCTGAAGAAATGGGCTGGTCGGCCATCAATCGGGTCATATAATAGGCGTTAAATCGCCAAAAATCAATAACCTCGCAAGCGGCGTCAATTTCGGCCTGGAAGATGGTCTTCGATTGCCCCAGCATGGTGGCGGCGTTGAGGGTGGCCCGCCACGGGCCGGCCAGCAATTCGGCGGCCTTCAAAAAGACCGAAACCCGCTGCTCCCACGGCAAACGAGACCAGCTTTGCCAGGCATCAAGGGCGGCTCCGATAGCCATTTTCACTTCCTTTTCGCCCGCTTTGTGGTATACCCCCAGCTTCAGGCTGTGGTCGTGGGGCGCATACATGTCGGCCACATTGCCGGTGCGCACCTCTTGCCCGCCGATAATCAACGGCACTTCAATTTCCTGTGACTGCAACTCGGCCAGTTTGGCCTTAACCTCTGCCCGTTCCAGGCTGCCGGGTCGATAGGCCAGCACCGGCTCGTTATAGGGTTTCGGCACCTGAAATTGCGCATTAGACATTAACTTCCTCCTCGTCAAAACAACTCTCTTTTTAAAATTAACCCAGGGAATCTGCAAAATCGAACAAGCGTCATCGTATCACCGCCCCTGCCTGAAGTCAAACCGGTCGCGTTTTTTTAGCAAATAACGGCTCAGGCGCAAGCCTTTGCAATGAGGTATGACTGCATATAACTGCCACAATTTTTTTGTCACGATTAAACGCCGGGTTTGCCCTGCACTATTCCGGTCATCTCCCCGTTAAAGTGTGTCGGATGACGGGCCTGATTGCCGGTCAATCGTTCCGGGTAAAGTTGCCGTAATCCCTGTTTTGTGCAATGATAGACCCGACGGTTATCACTCGTAAGCGGTTGCCTTGCCGAACATCCGCCGCGAATTTTTACGGCTTTTGCCAGAGTCGCCCCGCCCCGAAATAAATTTCAGGGCTGAAAGCCAAAGCCGCCTTAAAGCAGCTTAACCCATGCGCCTGAACCTGAGTTCAAGGCAAATTGTGTCCGCACAGAAGTATTCGCACGCCGTTTCTACCGCATGAAAAGAAAAACGGCTCTTTGGTATTTCAGGGGGTTTGTCATTGCGAGCAGAGCGAGCGAAGCGAAGCAATCTATGTTTGCGAGCGGGGATTGCTTCGGCGCCAAAAACGCGCCTCGCAATGACATATTCATGGATTTGGAGATTACTCCCCCCTTTTATTCCCCCCTCTCTGAGGGGGGAAATCTCCCCTCCCCCTGGCAGGGGGATACCCCGTTCGGGGCACAGGTGGACAGGGAGGGGGTTTCAAAACCAAATGAAACGATTTCTTTCAAAGCTCGATTCGCAATTTTATATTCTGCTGGCGCTCTCCCTGTTCGCGTGGGCGCCGCTGCTGCATCCGGCGTACTTTTTTCAGGCGCACGATGCGCGGCACAGTATTTTCTATCTGGTGGAATTTGACCAAACCCTGCGCGACGGCTTCCTCTGGCCCCGCTGGAGTCCCGATTTCGCCTTCGGGTACGGTTATCCGCTCTTCAACCTGTACGCCCCGCTCGCCATTTACGCCGCCGAAATCATCCACCTGCCGGGCGTGAATATGGTCTGGTCGGTGAAAACCGTCTACATTTTGGCAACCATCGGCGCGGGCGCAGGGATGTACGGTTTCGTGCGGCGGCTCTTCGGCGCAAATGCCGCGCTGATTGCCGGGCTGGCGTATATGTTCGCCCCCTTCCATCTGGTCGAAATTTTCGTGCGCAGCGCCTACGCCGAATACGTCTCGCT
>JAJRUC010000069.1 GCA_024278015.1 Chloroflexota bacterium | reverse complement strand
GTGTCTATCCGTAAAATACTTGTGGCACTCATTGTCAAACAACAAGCCGATGAAGTTGTAGTTGCTCCCCCCTTAATCCCTGATGAAGAAACCGCTTCGCGCCCTCACAGAGGGGGGAAATTCCCTCCCCCTTTTAGGGGGATACCCGAAGGGCACAGGTGGCCGGGGAGGGGGTAAAAAGCGCGCATCCGGTTGTTTTCAACCTCAACTGGCCTGACCATCACCCGGCGTAATTAATTTACGAATAGACACTAAGCCGCTTGCCCCCGGAAGCCCACCAGGCCGTGAGCGCAAGCGAGGCCAGCATCAAAAAGGTGTTCACCAGATGCGCGGAAATGGCATAGACCCGGGCCAGTGAATCATCGTAGGCCACCAGTTTGAACAGAACCAGGCCCGCCCCCACCAGCGATTCGATGATGATGAAGGTCAACGACAGCGCCGCCCCGGAGCCGGTGGCCCGCACGTAGGCCCCCCACAAGATAACGGCCAGATTATAGGCCAGTACCCCCCACGCATATTGGGCAAATCGGGTTAATTTTATGGCATTCCTCACTTTTTTAATCTCAAACCGCCCGGACCGATGCCGGCGGCAATGTTTGCGCTCCGGTTAAAAAGACGATTCACCTTCGCTGCAAAACACGGCCCGCTTAAAACCCCGGCAGGCCATAAGCCTTCGCCAGCAATTCTATCGGGTGGAGCATGGCGGCCCCGGTGGCGCGGGCAATTTGCCAGCGACATGTCTCGCTGTCGCATACGGCGGCCCTTGAGCCGGAAGCGCGTACCTGCTCAAACAAGGATTCGCCCACCGCCATAGCGATGTCGTATTTTTCTTTTTTATAGCCATACGTGCCGGCCACGCCGCAGCAATCGGCTTGCAGATGGTTGACCTTCACCCCCGGAATCAATTCCAGCAAATCAATGGCGGGCAGGCCCATATTGTGCGCCTCAAGCTGGCAGGGCGAATGGTAGGGCAAGGTCACATCCAGCGGCTTGAAATCGGTTTTCAAGTCCCCGGCCTCGGCCAGTTCCAGTAAAAATTCCGAAATATCCCAGGTGTTTTCAGCCACCAACTGCGCGTCCGGCGTGGTTATATCCAGAATATGGCGATAATCCGATTTGAGCGACAGGGTACAACTGGTGGATGTGCCCACAATTTTGTAGCCCTGCCGCGCATACCCCACCAGCGAATCGATGTTCGCGCGCGCGTTTTTCCGGGCGGCGTCAAATTCTGCATTGGAGAGCATGGGCAGACCGCAACACACCTGCGGCGGCACAAGCACTTCAAAACCGTTGTGTTCCAGCACAGCCACAGCCGCTTTGCCCACGTGCGGCTCGTAATAATTAACGCTGCATCCGTGGAAAAAGACCACCTTTTTATCAGATTGCACCCCCCGGCCCGATTTTTGATGCACGCCTTTAAACCAGCCCCGAAAGGTCTCGAATGAAAATTGGGGCATGGGCGCGTGGCGATGGATGCCCACCACCCACTCAACCAGCAGGCGAATGAAGCCATTGTTGAACAGGGCATTGGCTATCGCCGCCACCGGACTGCCCAGCATGCCCAGCAGTTCGCTGCGGCCCAGCAGCCGGTTTCGGAAGGGGACGGGCTTTTTTTGATACAGTTTGTACCGCGCTTTGGCGTTCATCTCCATCACTTTTACGCCGTGCGGGCAAACCATAGTGCAAATGCCGCACCCGCTGCAATAATCCAGACTGCTGTCCACCGAAAGTTCGCGCGGGCTGCGGAAACGCTGGGCTTGCGGCCCGACGAATTTCGGGCCGGGAAAGCCGTCGAACACATTATGCACGGGGCAAAACGAGGTGCAGATGTTGCACTTGATGCACAAATCGGCGCTGTGCTGCACCTGCTCCCAAATGGAGAGGGTCAGAGCGTCGGGTTTTGGAGGTTTGGTTTCGGGTTTCATAGTCAGGGTTCAAGGTTGCCGGGTTAAATAACCTGAATTCGGAGTTTCAGTATTGGTATCTATACAGCCGTTGGTTTTATTTTGAGCAAATTGTTTGTTTAATTGAATGTCCATCCTCCCCCTGCCCCCTCTGTGAGGGAGATGTATCCCCTCCCCTTTTAGGGGGAGGTTGGGAGGAGGTTATTACTCTCCCTTATCGATTAATTATCGCATCCACCGCCGCGATGGCCGTGGCCAGGGACACGCCCCCGCCGGTGCGCCCCGCCGTCCAACTGTAGCCCGCAAGTTGCTCGCCCACCACGTACAAATTGCGGGCCAGGGGGCGGCCTTCCCCGTCGATGGGCCGGAGCCGGGCATCGACCCGCACGCCCGCGCCGGCAATCGGCTGGCCGTGGGGGGCCAAAAATTGCGCCGAGAACCACGCCCGGCGCTCCGCCGGAGCCGCGACGGGCAGGCCGAAAATCGGCTCCCACACCCGGCCGGCGGCATCGCTTTGCAGACCGCCGCCGAACAAGCCGCCCGTAGCCAGCACCACATGCCGGGCCGAAAGCAATTTGGGCCGGTTGGCCGTTTCCAGATGCAGGCTCGTCACCCGGCCGGCGGTTATCTCCCCGCCGGAAATTTCTCCGCCCAGAATCAGCCGTCCCCCGGCCCGCAACAGCGCATCGCGCAGGGCCTCAAACAATCGCCGGCCCGGCACCGATGGAGGCAGGGCGCTGATTTCAAAAACGGTTTTGCCCAATTCCGATTCCAAATCGGCCAAAACAGCGGGGTGATGATGCAGCCCCAGCACCGCCGGAAACCCAATGCGGCTGAAGCCTTTGAGATGCGGATTAAGGACGCGCGCCAGCCGGCGGCGAAAGGCGCGTTGCTCAAAGGTCCGGGCCAGTTCAATGGGAGTGATGTTCATCTTTCCGTCGACGGGCGCGGGCAGAGGCAGCGTAACCGATTTTGCCCGCACGCCAAGTTTTTGGGCGTTCAGATTTTCGGCGGCGAGGGCGGGGTAAAAATCGCGCAATTCATCGAAGCCCACCAGCAACATCCGCCCGCCCCGGCGCACATCGCCCTGGGCCAGCGAGCGCGGGGCGAGCGCGGCGGGATGCACCGCCCCCAGCGCGGTGGGCAAATGCAGGTTCTTTTCCGGCCCGCCGATGTAGGGCAATTCGCATGCGGCGGTGATGCGTTGCAGGGCCGCCAGCCCGCGCCGGATGGCCTCTGCGCCGGCAAGCCGGTACGGATGGTTGGGGTGTTCTGCCAGAAAATCATCCAGCGCGGCCAGCGGATTTTCCAGCGGGCGGCGGGAATCTACCGGCTGGAAGCCCAGCACGTCCATCGCGCCGGAAGCCAGAACCGGCGTCCCCACTCCTTTAGCCACCAGCAGCACGTTTTGGTTCGCCTGCGCCAGTAAATTTGCGGTCATCAAGCCGGATAATCCCGCCCCGATGACGATGGTATCGGTTTTGTTCATAGTAAATCCTGACAGTAAACAGCGAATAACGAAAAATTATTCACTCGTCACTCTTCATTTTTCACTAAAAAATAGCCTTCCGTTTCGATTTCGGCCAGGCGGGGCGAATCGGCTCCGCTCAATTCCGGCGGGAGTTTATCCAGCCCCAGCAGGCCGGCATAAATGCCCTGGTCAAGCAGCATTTGCCGCAAATGCGCCCCCCATAGCACCGGCGTCATCCCCTTCCAGCGCTCCTGCAAAAAATCGACCAGCGATTTGTTGGCCTGGGCCGCGCTGAAGGTTGGGCTTTGATGCAGAATACCCGCTGCGCGCCAGGTGCAAAATCCGCCCTGACACGGCCCCATACCCAACCGCAAATCACGGCGTAAATCATTGATGATGGAACGCCGGTTTTCGGCCAGCCGGGCCTCTATTTGGGAGCGCGTCACCAGTTCGCACTCGCAAACAAGCTGGCCCGATGCCTGGCCCGTTTCCACTTTTTCCTGCCGGGCGCCCAGGGTGTGATATTTTCGTTTCTTTTCGGGCACAAGCGCGGTGCGGGCGGTTTGGCCGGGCCGGTGGGTATTCAGTTTGCGGCACACTATGTCGGCGGTTTGTTCCGCCATCAGGCGATAGGTGGTCCATTTGCCGCCGGTGATGGTCACAAAGTTCTCCACGCCATCAAGGGCGGCGTGGTCAAGCAGGGCGTGGTTGCGGGTTACTTTGCGCAGGTCCGGGCCGGCCTGTTTTTCCTGATACAGGGGGCGCACCCCGGCCCAGGCTCTCAGGGCGCGAAATTTTTTGAATGAGGGGATGACCTCCGCGCCCCGGACGAGCATGCGCTCAATTTCCCACGGCTCGATGGGGTAATCGTCCGGATTGGCAACCCGCACCGAGGTAGTGCCGATGACCGCCACCGTGCCGACCGGCACCAGAATGTCGCCGTCGGCGGGCGGGGCGCAGCGATTGATGACCGTGTTGACTATGCGATAGTTCATGGCAACCATCGTCCCTTTGCCGGCGTAAACGGTCACATCGCAGCCGGCCCAGGCCGCAATTTTTCCGCTCCAGGCGCCGGCGGCGTTGACCACCATATCGGCCTCAATGGTCACGGCAGCGCCGGTGATGCGGTTGCGGGCCGCAGCCCCAGCGACGCGGCCTTTTTCCAGGCGCAGGCCGGTCACTTCGTGATAAAGCATGGTTTGCGCCCCGTAGGCCCGGGCCGATTCCAGCAGGGTTCGGCAGGCTTCCCAGGCTTCCACGCTGCCGTCCGGCACAGTAAAAGCCCGCACAATGTCCGGCGTGAGCAGCGGTTCGCGGCGCAAAGCTTCGGCGGGCGAAATTTCTGCCACGGGAATGCCCGCCGTTTGGCATGCGGCGTAGAATTGGTCGGCGTAGTCGGACGGGTCCAGGGGGGTGGCGATGAACAGGCCGCCCGTATCTTCGATGCAATGCGGCATGATTTTACGCAAAATCATGTTTTCGGCGATGCACTCGCGGGCGGTGGCGGCATCTTTTGCGGCGTAGCGAGCGCCACTGTGCAGCAAGCCGTGAAACCGGCCCGAGGTGGCGTTGGCCGGCGCGCCCCGCTCCACCAGCATGGGTTTGAAGCCGCGCTGGGCCAAATCGAACAGGAGGCCGCAGCCGGTTACGCCCCCGCCAATAACGAGGATTTCGGTTGAAAGACGGTTCATTTTCGATACCCTTCTCAATGTTCAGCGGTCAGCCGTCAGCTTTCCACCCAATCGAAGGTGCGGGTAACGGCCTTTTTCCATTGCCGATAGCCTTTTGTGCGGGCCGCATCGTCTGCCGAAGGCTGCCACGTTTTGTCCATGCCCCAGTTTTGGCGCATCTCAGCGGTGTTTTGCCAAAAACCGACGGCCAGGCCGGCGGCGTAGGCCGCGCCCAGGGCCGTGGTTTCGGCCACCTGGGGGCGAATGACCGGCACGCCCAGCACATCGGCCTGAAACTGCATCAGCAGGTTGTTGTGAACCATGCCGCCGTCCACTTTAAGAGCCTTCAAGGCCACTCCGGAATCGGCGTTCATGGCATCCAGCACTTCGCGGGTTTGGAAGGCGGTCGCTTCCAGCGCGGCGCGGGCAAAATGGCCCTTGTTGACGTAGCGGGTCAAACCGACAATTACGCCCCGCGCGTCATCTCGCCAGTAGGGGGCAAACAGGCCGGAAAAAGCGGGCACAAAATAAATGCCGCCGTTGTCATCCACTGTTTTCGCCAATGTTTCCACTTCCGGGGCGGAATCAATCAGCTTCAGATTATCGCGCAGCCATTGCACCAGCGCGCCGGTAATGGCAATGGAGCCTTCCAGGGCGTAAACGGTCAGTTCGTCGCCAAATTTGTAGCAGACGGTGGTCAGCAAGCCGCTTTTTGAAGGCACAATCTCCGGGCCGGTGTTGAGAATCATGAAGCAGCCGGTGCCGTAGGTGTTTTTGGCCTCGCCGGGAGCAAAACACGTTTGCCCCACAGTAGCCGCCTGCTGGTCGCCCAGGTCGCCGCAAACGGGAATTTCTCCCCCAAACGGGCCGGCGGGCCGGGTGAAGCCGTAAAAGGCGGGGTCGCCGGAGGGGCGGATTTCGGGCAGCATCAAGCGGGGAATATCCATCGTTTGGATGATGCCGTCATCCCATTGGCATGTTTCCAGGTTCATCAGCATGGTGCGGGAGGCGTTGGTCACGTCGGTGATATGCCGGCCGCCGTGGGGGCCGCCGGTCAGGTTCCAGATGAGCCAGGTATCCATATTGCCGAAGAGGGCGTTCCCTTTTTCCGCGTCCACCCGCAGCCCCGGCACGTTTTCCAGCAGCCATTTGAGCTTCGGGCCGGAAAAATAAATTGCCAGCGGCAGGCCCGTTTGCGCCCGAAAGCGGTCTTGCCCACCGGCGCGGGCCAGGTCGGCCACAATGTGGTCGGTGCGGGTGTCCATCCACACCACGGCGTTGTGGTATGGCCGGCCGGTGTTTTTATCCCAGACCACGGTGGTTTCGCGCTGATTGGTAATGCCCACGGCGGCAATATCGGCGGCGACGGCGCCCGCTTTTTGCAACGCGCCGGTAATTACCTGTTGGGCGCGTTCCCAAATTTCCAGCGGGTCGTGTTCCACCCGGCCGGGTTGGGGGTAAATTTGTCGATGTTCCAGTTGGCGCATCCCCACCGGCCGGCCGGCGTGGTTAAAAAGCATACAGCGCGTGCTGGTGGTCCCCTGGTCAATAGCGGCGACAAGGTGGCTCATAAAATTTTCTCCAGTAAAAATACCCCTCCCCTTGTCGGGGGGAGGGGGT
>JAJRUC010000068.1 GCA_024278015.1 Chloroflexota bacterium | reverse complement strand
TCAACTTCTACGGGTTGAGGCGTGGTCTCGGTGGCCGGTTCGGGGGTGGTCAACAGAGGTTCGCTGCCGGTTCCGTCGGCGCTTTCCACAAAATATTCCAGATTGATAACCTGGTCGGGGTTCGGCTCAAGAATATCGGGAATTTTATACTCAACCGCATCAATGCTGACCGGCGCGTGCCCCTGAATACTGAATTCCTTGAACAGCAACTTTACCGCCGCCTCAATATGCTGTTGGGTTTTGTTGTAAAGGCCGAAATAGGCGGTTAAAATACTGACTTCGGTGTTATCAAGATAGTAGGGCGCGTCGAAGGCCAGCACAATAATCTTCTTGTCCCGTAAATCCAGCTCGCTTTGGCCCAAAAACTGTTTCACCGCCGTAGAGGCCGGAAACCGGGTTTCGTTCACATCCAGCATGGCAAAGATAATCCAGTCGGCCTGGCGCAAGCGGAAGCCGATTTCGGTGTTGCGCTCAATGGTCTGCGGATTGTTGGTCAGCGCGTTAGCCAGCGCGCTGAAGGTGTAGCTGAAAATCTGTCCGGCGCTGATTTGGTCGCTGGCTGAGGGGCCGTGTCGTTCCAGCATCGCCGTTTCCAGCGCATCCGGTTTAATAAGATACTCTTCCGGGCAGGTGCGGCACGGTTTAACCTGCCGGTCATCAGAAAAAATGACGATAGTTTCGTCTCTCAGGGGGGGGCTGGGCAGGCGGTCGGCCAGTTCGGCGGGGTCCGGGTAGATGAGGGTGACGGCGCTGTTGATAATATCGGGCAGGCCGGCGGCTGTTTCGGCGGGCGAAACGGCATCGGCGGCCTGGCGCAAGACAGTTTCTGGCGAAAATTTGCCGCCGTACAGGGCCAGTTTGGCCCGCAAGATGCGTTTAACCGAGACATCAACCAGTTGCTGGAAGGCCGCATCGGTTTGATATTTGTCCCTGAAAAAATCGATGGCGGTGACAATGTTTTCAAACTGGGCGGCGGGGTTATCGTCGGGGCCGAAGGTGGACAGCAGCAAAATATCGCTGCCCGCCAAAAAAGCGTCCAGGGCAATACGCCGGGCCGGAAAGTTATCTTCATCGACTTTGTAGGTTTTTGTTACGGCCGGCACGCCCAGCGGGCCGCTGACAATCAGGCCGCCGGCGTCTCGCCAGGGGGCCAGCGAGGCCAGAATATCGGGCAGGTTTTGGGGGTCAAGGCTGATGGGTTTGGTTAAATCGCGGATGTTGCCTTGCAGTCCCCGATACCGGATATGGGCCGTCATCAATCCGTCCGTCACCTCTGCCGAATTGGTGGGCGCGGCGGACGTGACCGCGAAAAAGGGCGCCAGTTCCACCAGTTGCAGTTGCTCCAGCAATTTCTGGATGGTGGGAATATCCTGATTCAGCTCCCGGTCAATGCTGCCCGCGCCCGGAAAATGTTTGGCGATGGTCAGCACCCGGTTATTGCTGCCGGCGTGTACGCCGGTAATGTAGGCCCGGCCCAGTTTGCCCACCCAATACGGGTCGCCTCCAAAGGCGCGGACTCCGGCCACGCCGGTTGTTTCCGAGCTGGGCTTGTCAACCACATCCAGCACCGGCCCAAACAGCATATTAACCCCCACCGCGGCCAACTCCGAACCGACAATCCGGCCGACGACGGCGGCGTATTCCGGCGACCAGGTTGCGCCCAGGGCCATACCACTGGGTACGTCGCTCAGTTCCGGCGCCAGCAGGGTGTACGGGTAGCCGTTGCCCTCGTGGGTGGCGGCAATAAACAGCGGAATGGGCGGCAGGGTTGTTGTTTGGGTGTTGGTTGTCGAAAGCGAAACAGGCAGGGTGGACGTAATGGCCGAAGCGAGCGCCCTCGGCAGGGGGCCGGTAATGGTGTTGGTGGCCGTAATTGATAACGATGGTTGCAGGGCCAAAGTCTGCAACTGGTTTAAAAGCTGCTGCGTGCCGGAGACCGGATTGGTGTCATCAACCAGCAATTGTTTGTTCACCGGCTGAAGCCACACCCCCCCCACCCGATAGTCGCTGATGAGCCGGTCAATGTAGCTGGAGGCGGTGATGTCGGCATCCTCGAAAGTCACCATAAAAAGCTGGCCGATTTTTTCTTCAGTGGAAAGCTGCTGAAAGAGCGCATCCACCGCCGCCGCTTCCGCCGGTTCTTGCGCCGATGACAACGGCCCGGCGCTGCTTATCAGGCCCACAGCGATGATGCAGCATAGCAGTATCAAAATGGTGCGCCGCCGGGTTTGCATAAACAATTGACCTTCTTCAAATAAGTGTGTCATCATATTCTACGGTAGTATACTTTTAATATAAAATCGCGTCAATCCGGCAGATACGCGCCAGCGATTCTTATTTTTAATGGCGTATGGGGCGTTGTTGGTGTTTGCCCGGCATAAACGTTAACTTGTCATAATCCATATCATTGCCCTGGGTGCTGCGGACAGAGACGTTGACTTTTAAGGCCGCTTGCAGTATAGTTCATCCTGCTTTTGAAAATAATTGCGGCGCGTTGCGCCGAAAAGGAGCGTAGTATTGAATTTTTTCAAATCCAAAACTCCGCCATTCGATAAAATTGAAACAGTTATCGGTAGTAACACCAGTTTCAGCGGCCATTTAAAATGCGACGGCAATATTCGCATTGATGGCTTGTGCGAAGATGGCGTCATCGAGACGGTGGGCAATGTGCTGGTTACGGCCCAGGGCCGGGTGGCCGCCAAAATTATCGCCAACCACGTGTCGGTGGCCGGGGCAGTGACCGGCGCGGTTCAGGCCACGGGCCGCCTTGAAATTTTGAGTACCGGGCGCGTTTCCGGTGATGTGCGGGTGGCTAATTTTTACAAGGATGAAGACGGCGTGCTGACCGGCAATTTGGTGATGGGCGATGAGGCCGCCGCGCAGGATGAGCCTGATGCCGATACCCCGGAACCGGCGCCGGATGATGAAACGCCTGCCTGAAGCCGTTTACAGAGAGCGACTGTATAAAATAATATCCGAGCAAAAGTTTTCCGGGATTCTGAAAGATGGTATAAACTCCAGAAAAGTATCGGAAATCCCGAAATTTGATTATCACTGGTGAACTTGCCCCCTCCCTCCCCCTCAAAGGGGGAGGGAGGGGGCAGGGGTGTGAAGTCTTTCAAAACAGAAATACCGTAAAACTTATGCTCAGGTACTTACTGTTTCCCCCGAATATCCCCAAACGCTAAAGTTTGCGCTTTTCCTGCCGAAAGTAATTAATAAGTGAGCCGTTAGCCTTCAGCTTTTTAAAGCCGGCTGCTGACGGCTATTTTCAAAGGAGCAGCATTATGTCGATTAACGGTATTTCTGCGGTCAATGATTCGAATAGTGGCGTTGAGAGCTATTACGAGTATATCCGCGCCGGGCAAGCCCAAAAATAGGACAAGGGCAACTTGAGCGAGGCGCAGAAAAAAGACGTAGACGACATGAAAAAGCGCGATACCGAGGTTCGCCGGCACGAACAGGCGCATCTGGCGGCGGCCGGCTCGTATGCCCGCAGCGGGGCAAAATACGAATACGACACCGGCCCCGACGGACATCGGTATGCGGTGGGAGGCGAAGTGGACATTGACACCTCTGAGGTGGCCGATGACCCGAAGGCCACCATCAACAAGATGCAAATTGTGCAAAAGGCGGCGATGGCCCCCAAAGACCCATCGGCGCAAGACCACCGCGTGGCGGCTCAGGCCCGGCAGGTAGAAATGAAAGCCCGGCAAGAATTGGGCCGGCAAAAATTGTCCGGGAATCAGGCCGGTTACGCCAATCCGGCCCGCAAGGCGTCCCCCTCATCAAACCCCGTCATACTCGATTATTCGGTGTAACTGCGCCACTCGCGCCACTCGCGCCACTCGCGCCGCTCGCAATGACATTTCTGTCATTTGCAATTTGACCACCACCAGAAAACCCCCAAAAAACACAAGATAAAAATAGTTCGCAGATACGCCCGGACTGAGGCCAAAAAGCGGGCGCTACCCAAATTGTCCATCGGGAAAATAATTGACTTTGCCGGCTCTCAATCTTATAATCCTGATAGCTTGCAACGGGTGCAAAACCCGAAACCCGAAAGCGTACCGAGGCGGCCTATGCTCATTACAATCATAATGCTTATTTTTACGATGGCCCTGTTATTTGGGTCGGTGGGCACGCCGCTTGTCCGCCGCATTGCTATTCAGTCCGGCTTTATTGCCCTGCCCAAAGCCAACAGAGCGCACACCGAGCCGACCGCCTTGATGGGCGGCCTGGCAATTTACGGGGCTGCAATTGCGGCCCTGATATTAATGTCTGTGGCCGTCAAGGCGCTGGCCGGGAATATTTTTCGTTTCAGCGAATTTGCGGCCATTGTGGCCGGGGCTTCGTTGATGGCCGCGGTGGGGTTTTGGGATGACCGCAAGGCTATGCCTCCGCGCCTTAAGCTGCTGGCCGAGTTTGTGCCGGCGGTGCTGGTATTTTTGTGGGGGGTTCAAATTCAGTTGCCGTGGCACTTGGGCGACTGGAATGTTGTGTTGAATTTTTTGCTGACCATCGGCTGGATATTGTTTATTACCAATGCCGTTAATTATATGGATAACGCCGACGGTATTGCTATTATGACCAGCGCCACAACCAGCGCCACTTTTTTGTTGATTGCCGTTTTGAACGAGCAGCAACTGGTTTCGATTTTGGCGGCAGCGGTGCTGGGGGCCGGGTTGGGCTTTGCCCGCTACAATTTGCCCTTGCCCAAAAGTACTATTTTTATGGGCGATTCAGGCGCTTTGTTTTTGGGCTTTTTATTGGCAATTCTGGGTATAAAAATACGGATTCCGGCCAATACTACCTATGTAACCTGGATGGTGCCGGTTGTGGTGCTGGCCTTGCCCATTTTTGATACAGGACTGGTGTTCATCTCCCGGATGCGACGGGGCGTTTCGTTTTTTAAGGGGGGCGTAGACCACACTACCCATCGTCTGGGGCGACTGGGGCTGGATGGCCTTTCGGTGGCTTTGGCGATTAGCTTGCTGAACGGCGGGCTGGGGTTGGTTGCCATTTTTGTGACTCAGGCTTCGGTGGTAGAGGCTTATGTGGTGGCTGCGGCGTTGCTGGGGGTGGTGCTTTGGGCTTTGTGGAAGCTGGAGTTTAAACCCTCTCTTCAATTCAGAACCGGCAAGCAGCCCTCACCATCCTCTTTGCCCCAAAAATAACGCCAAACGCAAGCATCAGTCATTAAACGCCTGATGCCGGTACGGGCAGGTCAACCCCCGAATCGATTCCAGATGAATATCTACCGCTTCCACCGGCTCGTCTGCATCAATATCGGCTTCCGGTTCTGCGGCGGCGTCATC
>JAJRUC010000067.1 GCA_024278015.1 Chloroflexota bacterium | reverse complement strand
CGGCAAGCCGATAATTAACCCCAACAGCATCGCCATTAGCCCTAACTGGGCCGACAAGGGGAAGGTAGTGTTGATAATATCGTTGACTGTCTGCCCCCTCATTCGGAAGGAAGGCCCCAAATCGCCCCGCAAGACACCCCTGGAGGTGATGGGTCTTTCCGGGTCCAGGTCAAATACGGTAAACGACCCAATCTTCAGCTCATCGCCCACCATATAGGCGATAAACTGTTTCCCCTGCGGCCAGTCCAGGTGATATTTGGCCTCCAGATTAGCCACCACTTCCGGGGGCAGGCTTTTGTCGCCCACAAAATCGAAGGGGCCGCCCGGAATGGCCCGCGCCAAAAAGAAGGTGATGGCGGCGACGGAAAACAAAACGGGAATAAATCCCAAAATACGCCGTACAATAAAACGTACCATCGATAGAAACCTCCAGTAAATTCTGAGTTTCGCCGAAATACTCGTGCAATCCGGTAAATAAAGAGGCGACATCGCCTGAAACGCGCCCGGAATTCGGCTCGCTTCCTCAGCCGGCAGATAACCTGTTCAGGTCGCACTCGTTGAGTACCAGACAAATAAATTACTGCTATACCAACCAAAAGGTTCAGGGTTTATATTTTGTTTTTCAAAGTTTCAACTAATACAGATGACATGCTACCCAATGGCCTGATTCAATTTCCTTGAATTCCGGTTCGGTTTCGTAGCACGGTTCAAAAGCCTTCGGGCAGCGGGTGCAGAAGTTACACCCTTTAGGCGGATTGGCCGGGCTGGGCACATCGCCTTCCAGAATAACCCGCTGGCGTTTTTCTTCCACCACCGGGTCCGGAATGGGCACCGCCGAGAGCAATGCCTGCGAATAGGGATGCATGGGGTTGGCGTACAGCTCATCTCTGGTGGTCAGTTCAACCAGCTTGCCCAGATACATCACGGCAATGCGGTCGCTGATGTGGCGCACCACCGAAAGGTCGTGGGCAATAAACAGGTAGGTCAGGCCAAATTCCTGTTGCAAATCTTCCAGCAGGTTGATGACCTGGGCCTGAATGGAAACGTCCAACGCCGAAATCGGCTCATCGCACACAATAAAATCGGGGTTCAGGGCCAGAGCGCGGGCCACGCCGATGCGCTGACGCTGGCCGCCGGAAAATTCGTGCGGGTAGCGGTTCACAAAATACGGGTTCAAGCCGACAACATCAAGCAATTCCTTTACCTTTTCACGCCGTTCCTTGCCGTTAAACAGGCTGTGAACTTCCAACGGCTCGGAAACAATGTTGCCGACGGTCATTCTGGGGTTCAGGGAGGCATACGGGTCCTGAAAAATCATTTGCATGCGGCGGCGCATCTTTCGCAGAGATTCGCCCCGCATGGCGGTGATGTCTTCGCCCTCAAAGATAACCTGCCCGGCAGTGGGTTTGTACAATTGCAAAATAGCCCGGCCCGTGGTTGATTTGCCGCACCCGGATTCGCCCACCAGCCCCAATGTTTCCCCCTGATGGATATCGAAGGTCAGGCCGTCTACGGCTTTTACATCACCCACGTGCCGCTGCACCACAATCCCCTGGGTAATGGGAAAGTACATTTTCAGCCCGTCAACCCTCAATAAAACATCTTTTTGCTCGCTCATGGTCTTCTCCTATACTTCCTGATACGGACGTTCGGTGGTGATGGGGTCTTTGGTGACATCTATCCAACAAGCCGCTTTGTGGCCGACGCCAATGGTTTTCAGAGGGGGGTTTTCAGTGAAGCATTTTTCTATTCGATATTTACAGCGGGCATGGAACGGACAGCCTTTGGGCAGGTCAATCAGGTCGGGGGGCAAGCCTTCAATGGAATCCAGCTTTTCGCCGGATACCTGGTCCAGTCTGGGCAACGAGCCTAACAAGCCGACGGTGTACGGGTGGCTGGGGTTGGCGTACAGTTCTTTTACGGGCGCTTCTTCTACTATCATGCCGGCGTACATCACCAGCATCCGGTCTGCCAGCCCGGCCACAACGCCCAGGTCATGGGTAATCCAGATGATAGCCATCCCCAGGTCATCGCGGAGCTTTTTGACCAGGTCTACAATCTGGGCCTGAATGGTCACATCCAGGGCGGTCGTCGGTTCATCGGCAATGAGCAATTGCGGGTTGCACGACAGCCCGATGGCAATCATCACCCGCTGGCGCATCCCGCCGGAAAACTGGTGCGGATAATCGTTAATTCTGTCTGCGGCAGAGGGGATGCCCACCAGTTCCAGCAGTTCAATGGCTCTGGCCTTGCTTTGGGCTTTATCCATGCCCATATGCAACTCCAGCGCTTCCTGAATTTGGCGGCCAATGGTCAGCACGGGGTTCAGGGAGGTCATCGGGTCCTGAAAAATCATGCCGATTTTGTTGCCGCGCACAGACCGGATTTCACCGTCGCTCATATCTATCAGGTTCTCGCCATTGAATATGACCGAACCTTCAACAATTTTCCCGGGGGGGGTGGGGATAAGTTTGATGAGCGACATTACGCCCACGCTCTTGCCGCACCCGCTTTCGCCAACAATACCCAGCGTTTCGCCCTCATCCAGCGTGTAAGAAATGCCGTTTACCGCATTAACCACGCCATCCTGGGTGAAAAACTGGGTTCTGAGATTGTTCACCTCCAGCAATCTTGCCATAAATTCCCTCCATGTTAGGGGTGTTTGATGTCACTACAGATAATAAATCATTTTTTGATTTTAGTCACATTTTGACTAATGATTCAGGATTTTTTTGTTAATATCTGTGAAAAATACCGTTTTGTCAATCCAGATACGGGTTCAACGCCTCGTGCAGGCCATCGCCCACAAAGGTAAAGGCCAAAATGATGACCACCAGAATTATCGACGGGATAAAGAGCAAGGGCCACAACTCGGTATTACGCCAGTAGATGTAATAATCGCTAATCATTTGCCCCCAGCTTGGATTGGGGGGCTGCAAGCCGATGCCCAAAAAGCTCAAGCTGGTTTCGGCGGCAATGGTTCCGCCGATGCCCCCCGAAACGACCACAATTACCGGCGTCATCGCGTTGGGTAAAATGTGTTTTAAGGCTATACGCCATTGAGAAACGCCGATTGCCTCGGCGGCTAAAACAAATTCGCGGTTTCTGAGTGTCAGAAACTGTCCCCTCACCAGTCGGGCCAAACCCGGCCACCCCACCAAAGAAAGAGCCGTAAAAACCACAATGTAATCGACAAAGCCTTGTTTGGCAAATTCAGTTAGCCCAATGCCTTTGACCCAGAGCAAAATAGCGGGCTTTATTGTAGCAGCAATAAAGAAAACAAACAATAATCCGGGGAAGGCAAAAAGAATATCCCCCAGCCGCATAACAATTGTATCTACCCAGCCGCCGACGTACCCGGCGATAATGCCAAAAAACAGGCCCAGCGACAGACTTAAGGCAGGCACAAAAATTGAAACAAACGCCGCCGAACGGGCCGCCCAAACAACGCGGCTGTACACATCGCGCCCCAGTTCATCGGTGCCCAAATAGTGAACCAGGCTGGGCGCCGAGCGGACGTTATCCAGATCAATGGCGGTGTAGTTGGTCGTAACCAGTATCGGGGCCAGCAGAGCCACGGCATACAGGCCGATGACCACAATCAAGCCCATCATAGCCGGCAGATTTTGGCTGAAGCGCAATACCACGTCACCCCACATGGTGCGTGGTTTTTTGATTTTGGCGTGCGGAATCGCTTTTACAGCCACAACTGCCTCAAGATTGTCTGATACGCGGGTCTATTATACCATAAAATAAATCAGCCCAAAGATTTGCCAGGGCGAATATGAAGGCAGCCAAAACCGTAACGGCAATGATGATGGGGTAATCTCTGGCGCCGATGGCCTCGAAGGCCAGTTGCCCCATGCCGGGAATACCGAAAATCGTTTCGGTGATGAGCGTGCCCTCAACAATACTGCCCAACACCAGGCCCAAAATGGTGACAAGCGGAATGAGGGCGTTTTGCAGCACATGGCGGCTCATCACCATTTGTTCCGAAAGCCCTTTGGAGCGGGCCGTTCTCACATAATCAGCGCTGAGAACATCAAGCATGTTGGCCCGGGTTTGGCGGGCAAACCCGGCCACAACGCCGGAAGCCAGAATGGAGACCGGCAGAATGGCGCTGGCGCTAAACAGGCCGTCCCACCCCCCTACCGGCAAAATCTTTAATTGTTTGGCAAAAACAAACAACAGGACGGGGCCGGCCACCAGCGACGGCACCGCCCGGAACAACACCGTAAAAAAGATGATGCTCCTGTCTTGCCAGCGGCCATGATACGTGGCGGCAATAGCGCCCAATATAATCCCCAACGGCACGCCCAGGGCAATGGCGGCGGCGTTAAGTTCCATGGTGACGGGCAGCCGACGGGCCAGCAAACGGGCCACGGGCTGGCCCTGATATTTCGTCAGCGACTCGCCGAAGTTGAGCGTGACGTAATTACGCACATATTTTACGTATTGCAGGGCAAAAGGTTCATTCAGGCCCCATTGTTCTTTGATGACCGCCGCCGTTTCCGGGTCGTAGCGTTGGCCCAGCAACACCACTTCCGGGCTGCCGGGGCCGTAAAACCCCAGCCAAAAGGTGATGAAAATCATAATTGCCAGCAAAAACGGCAGCCACAGCAAGCGCCGCACAATGTACGATAACATGGTTAGCTTTCGTGACTGATATAGACGTATTGAAACCTGGGCACAATCATCGGCGGCACCTTAAAATCTTTCACATAAGGTTTAACCAGCCACTGTTCCACCTCAAAATACAACGGCACCCAGGCCGCATCGGTAATGACAAGTTGCTCTGCCTGCTGATACAGGGCCAGGCGTTTGGCTTCATCCTGCTCCCGGCCCGCCCGGTCCAGTAAATCATCTACTTGCGAATTGCTGTAATCCATGTGGTTTTGCAGGCTGTCGGTATGAAAGAGGATGTCCAGAAAATCCTGCGGGTCGGGGTAATCGGCAATCCAGCCCAGTTGGTACATTTGATAGGGATTCTCCGGGCTGGAAATGTCGGCCAGGAAGGTGGGCCAGTCGGTTTGCTGGATGGAAATTTCCACGCCCAGCGTCTCCAGATACGAGGCTACGATGGCTTCGGTGATGCGGCCCGGCGAGCCGCCCACGCCGGTGGTGTACAGCGTAATTTCCGGGAACCCGGTCACATCGCCGTATTTTGATTGCGAAATCAACTCCAGGGCCTTTTCGGGGTCGTATTCCAATGGAACCAGATTGGCATTGCTGTAGTTGGGCATACTGGGCGGCACCACCCCCTGGGCTACGGGCACCGTTTCTTTATAAACCACATTGACAATTTTTTCCTTGTCCAGCGCCAGGTTGAAGGCTTGCCGCACCAACGGGTCATCGAAGGGGGGTTGATTGACGCTGAAGCCCAGGTAAAAGACGCTCAGGCGGGTGCTAATCATCAAATCCTTATTCAGGGGGTTGTTGGGGTCGGTCACTCTTTCGATGTCGTTCAGGCCCACGGGGGTGGCGTCCAGTTCATCGTTTTCGTAGCGAATCATGGCCGAACCGCCGCTCAGGGTGAAGTTGATGCGGTCCAGGCGGGGTTTGGGGTCTCGATAGTAGGCTTCGTTCTTGCTCAGCACAATCGACTCCCCGAAATTAAATTCATCCAGTTTGAAGGGGCCGGTGCCGTTGGGGTTATCCGTCCACGTTCTGCCGCCGCGCTCTACATTTTCCTGGTCCAGCACATAGGCGGTAGGATAGGTCAGCTTGGCTAAAAAGTAGGCTTTGGGGGAATCGATGGTCAGTTGCAGGGTGTAATCATCAAGAGCCTGCACGCCGGCCACCTCCGACGCTTTGCCGCGCAGTTTGTCGCGGCAGCCGACGATGTCGCCCAGATAGGTATCGGCGGTGGAGGAGCGGGTGAAGGGGTCGCAGGCGCGTTCAAAGGACCATTTAAAATCCTGGGCGCGGACCGGCTTGCCGTTATGAAATTT
>JAJRUC010000066.1 GCA_024278015.1 Chloroflexota bacterium | reverse complement strand
TTACGCCGGGTGATGGTCAGGCCAGTTGAGGTTGAAAACAACCGGATTCGCGCTTTTTACCCCCTCCCCGGCCACCTGTGCCCTTCGGGTATCCCCCTGAAAGGGGGAGGGAATTTCCCCCCTCTGTGAGGGGGGATTAAGGGGGGAGCAACTACAACTTCATCGACTTGTTGTTTGACAATGAGTGCCACAAGTATTTTACGGATAGACACTTAATCCCTGATGAAGAAACCGCTTCGCGCCCTCGGAGAGGGGGGAGATGTTCCCTCTTCCTGCCGGGGGGAGGGGGAAAGCGTGTTTTCAACTTTTAACGAAAGCCCCCGGCTACTCCTTACCTGATTCGGCGGATTTGGGCCTGATTTTGTAGGCGCACATGTTATCGCCTTCCATCTTGTGATGCAAACGAATGACATCGGCATTGAGCAGCGAGGAAAAAAGACCCAAATCTTCGTGGCAGGCCCGCGCGCATTCTTCGGCCACGTGCTGAATGGGGCAATTTAATTCGGTCACGATGTATTCCTTGTCATCGCTTTTGTCCCAGGTAGCCATATAGCCATCGGCCTGACGCAGCTCAACCAATTGCTTTACCCGGCCTTGCAGAGTGCCGGCGTTGACAAACGGTTTGTAAATGCGGCCTATCTTTTCAAAGCGGTCCTTGAAGATGGCTTCAACCGCCTCCGGCCCGTACAACTCTCTGATGGTAGAAATCATCTCGGTGGCCAGGTCCTGATAGTTGCGCGGAAAGAGGTGGTCGGCTTTGGCAGTGAGAAAATACACGTAGCTGGGCCGTCCGATGCCCTGCTGCTCTTCTTCGTACTCAAGCAGGCCGTCGTTTCTTAAATTATCCAGATGCCGGCGCACGGCTACATTGCTGATTTTGAGCATATCGGCCAGTTCGTCTACGGTCAGGCGGCTATGTTCCTTGATAGCCAGCAACACCAGCCGACGGGTTTTCGGCATTTGAATGTCGTTCAAAAGACCATTTTTCGACATGCATAACTCCTTGTTATTGTCCCACTGGCAAAAATTATAGCACGGAAACGACGACTTTGCAAAAATAAAACAATTTAATAACAAAAAAGTTGACAAACTGACGGATAATCTGTAAAATAGTAGTTGATTTTAGCAGCGACCACGCTGGAATACCGAAAATTTACTATCATACCGGTGGAGAAAATATTATGTCTGAAATCCTTTCGATAAAAGACCTGCACGTCAGCATTCAGGACAAGGAAATCCTGAAAGGTATCAATCTGGAGGTGAAGCCGGGGGAAGTTCACGCCATTATGGGGCCGAACGGCGGCGGCAAAAGCACCCTGGCTTACGCCCTGGCCGGGCATCCCAAATACGAGGTTGAAAGCGGCGAGGTGCTGATGGGCGACCAAAACCTGCTGGAACTGGCGCCCGATGAACGCGCCCGCGCCGGTTTGTTTTTGGCCTTTCAATATCCGGTGGCTATTCCGGGAGTGAGTATGGCCAACTTTTTGCGTACCGCCGTGAACGCCGTGAAGGGCAGCAACGGCAACGGCGAAAAGAAAAGCGTGCCCATTGCCCAATTCCGCAAAATGATGCTGGAGAAAATGGAATTGCTGAAGATGGACCGGGCCTTTGCCCGCCGTTATTTGAACGACGGTTTTTCCGGCGGCGAAAAGAAACGGGCCGAGATTTTGCAGATGGCCTTGCTGGAGCCGAAGTTCGCCATTATGGACGAAACCGACTCCGGGCTGGACATCGACGCCCTTCGCATAGTCTCCGAGGGAGTCAATACCCTCAAAGGCCCGCACATGGGTGTGGTGGTCATTACCCACTACAATCGCATCTTAAGCTACATCAAGCCCGATTACGTGCATATTTTGATTAATGGCCGCATCGTGCTTTCCGGCGGGCCGGAACTGGCCTTGCGCCTGGAAGATGAAGGCTATGACCGGATTTTGGAAGAATACGCTCAGGAGGGGAGTTGAATGTCGGATACATTAAAAAACGTCAATCTTGACGAGTATCAATATGGTTTTAGCAGCCCGGAAGAGTATGTCTTTAAAGCCAAAAAAGGGCTGAATGAAGATATTGTCCGCCAGATTTCTGCAATGAAGGACGAACCCAAATGGATGCTTGATATGCGCCTGCGGGCCTACCGGCATTTTGTCGGCCGTCCCATGCCCAACTGGGGCAGCCCCAAAATACACGGCATCAAGTTTGACGATATTTACTATTACCTCAAGCCTACCGAAGGCCAGGCCCGTAATTGGGACGACGTGCCCGACGACATTAAAAACACCTTCGACAAGCTGGGCATCCCGGAGGCCGAACAGAAATTTCTGGCCGGCGTGGGAGCGCAGTACGAAAGCGAAGTGGTCTATCACAACATTAAAAAAGACCTTGAAGCCAAAGGCGTTATCTTTCTGGATACCGATTCCGCGTTAAAGGAACACGAAGACATCTTCAAGGAGTATTTTGGGGCCATCATCCCCCCCGAAGACAACAAGTTTTCCGCCCTGAACACCGCCGTGTGGTCCGGCGGGAGTTTTGTGTACGTGCCCAAAGGGGTGCATGTGGATTTGCCCTTGCAAGCCTACTTTCGCATTAACGCCCAAAACATGGGCCAGTTTGAGCGCACGCTTATCATTGTAGACGAAGGCGCATACGTCCACTATGTTGAAGGCTGCACCGCGCCCATCTATTCCACCGACAGCCTGCATTCTGCCGTGGTGGAAATCATCGTCAAGGAGGGCGGGCGCTGCCGCTATTCGACCATCCAGAACTGGTCAACCAACGTTTACAACATGGTCACCAAGCGGGCCGTGGCTCACAAAAACGCCACTATGGAATGGATTGACGGCAATCTCGGCTCAAAACTGACCATGAAATACCCGGCGGTGTGGCTGATGGGCGAAGGCGCTCACGGCGAAGTGCTGTCCATCGCCTTTGCGGGCAAGGGCCAACATCAGGATGCCGGGGCAAAAATCATCCACATGGCCCCCAATACCAGCTCGGTCATCACCAGTAAATCAATTAGCAAAAGCGGCGGGCGCAGCAGCTATCGCGGCCTGCTGAAGGTCTCGAAAGGAGCCGTCAACAGCAAAAGCAACGTGGTGTGCGACGCCCTGATTCTGGATGAAGACTCGGCTTCGGACACCTTTCCCTACATGGAAATTGAAGAAGACCAGGTGAGCATTGGCCACGAAGCCAGCGTTACCAAAGTGTCTGAAGAGCAACTCTTTTACCTGATGAGTCGCGGTATTAGCGAGCAGCAGGCCGCCGGTATGATTGTCAGCGGCTTTATCGAACCTATCGTCAAGGAATTGCCTATGGAATACGCCCTGGAAATGAACCGTCTCATCGAAATGGAGATGGAAGGTTCGGTTGGGTAGACAGGAGAAACAATGACCACAGCGCAAAAAACAAAAGAAACCACCATCTTCAGCAGAGAGGTGTTTGAAACCATCACCGCTCATTTGAATGAGCCGACCTGGCTGGCCGAAAAACGCCACGCTGCCTGGGCCATGTTCGAAGATACGCCCATGCCCACCACCAAAGATGAACCCTGGCGCAGAACCGGCCTGAAACGGGTCAAATGGAACCGGATTTCACCGGCGTTGCAAAGCGATATTCCGGCAGCTAAAAAACTGGCTGACCTGCCGCAGCCGTTGCGCCAATTGCTGGACGAAGGCAAACCGGCGGCGGGCCGTCTGCTGCTGGTCAACGGCCGGCTAAAATACCTTGAACTGGCCGATGACGTGGCCGCGCAGGGCGTTACCTTCACCGATTTGCAGACCGCCGCCCGCACGCATACCGCGTTGCTGGAAGCCCATTTAATGCGCAACGCCGTGCCCCCTTCGGACGGCAAATTTGCCGCCATGAACGCGGCTTTGTGGACCAACGGCGCGTTTTTGCACGTGCCCGCCGGTGTGGCCGTTGGGCAGCCCTTTCAGGTGGTGTACGCCCTGGACGGTGACGGCGCGGCCGGCTTTCATCGCAGCCTGATTGTCGCCGAGCGCCACGCCCAGGTTGACTTTATTGAAGAAACCGCCTCGCTCAACGAGGCCGACCTGGGCCTGAACGTCGGCATGGTCGAACTGATTGCCCAGGAAGGGGCCAAAGCCCGTTACGTGGATGTGCAGCAGTTGGGGCACAACGTTTACAACTTCAACACCAAACGCGCCCTGGCCTACGATGACAGCGACGTGATTTGGGACATCGGCGAATTGGGCAGCGGCCTGACCAAAACCTTCATCGACACCCAGCTCATCGGCGACGGGGCCAACACCGAATGTAACGGCGTTTATTTTCTGGACGGCAAACAACACATCGATATTGACACCATGATGCACCACAGCGGCTATTCCACCAGCGGCGATTTGCTCATCCACGGCGCGTTAAAAGACAGGGCGCGTTCAATCTTCATTGGTATGATAAAAATTGACCCCGGCGGCCAGTTGACCAACTCATACCTGAAGAACCAGAACCTGCTTTTAACCAACACCGCCCGCGCCGATTCCATCCCCGCCCTGGAGATTGACGCCAACGACGTGCGGGCCAGCCACGCCGCCACCATCGGCCAGATAGAAGAAGAGTACGTCTTTTACCTGCAAAGCCGGGGTATTCCCCGCAAGCAGGCCGTAAAAATGATTGTGGAAGGATTCTTTTCGACCATCTTCAGCCGCATGGGCAATGAGCGCGTCCGGGAGCGGCTGATGGAAGCCGTCACCGAAAAAATGGCCGGTTAGCGGCATCTTTCCGCCGGAATGCGAGGATGCCCCACAAGGGGCAGGCCGGTTTGTAATATGCGATTTTTCAGGCTATGATAATCTGGGTTCGGGGCGTTTGAATCACTGCTTTTTTCCCCTTCCTGCCTTCTCCCTGTCAGGGAGAGGGT
>JAJRUC010000065.1 GCA_024278015.1 Chloroflexota bacterium | reverse complement strand
TGCCCTTGAAATCGTGGTCAGAGTGGCACATCAGGCAATCGGCGTTGCGGTCTGTTTGCTGGGGCGGGCGGCTTGCGGGTGAATCGGCCCTGACGACGGTGGCGGTACTGCCCAGCCACAGCGCTGCAACAGCCAATACGGCCATAATCCACACCAGACAGGTTGCTGATTGCGGAGTTGGCCGGTTGTATTCAATTGATTGGCCTGTGTGTTTGTTGGCCATAGTGCTACCCTCTGGCTCTCTGGTCAGGCGTACAATGGACGGGCAATAACTGCCAGTAAGTCTTCAATCTCAACGGCAGGGTGACATTCGCTGGTTAAAATGCGAATTTGTTCCTTGCGCGGGTTCAGGGCTATCAGGCGCACCGCCGGCAAGTCGTACAGTAAATTGTGAGAAACACAAAACTGAAGCGCGTCGGTGTCGGTAATATCAAAGATGATGATTTGGGGGTCGGTATTTATCAACTCTCGCAGGGCGGTGTGGGCGGTGGGATTGACCATTTGCAGTTGAGACTGGGGCAAGTATTGCTGCAACCGATTGGCTATCCCGTCGGTAAAGAGCGAATGACTTGACAATATGACCACGCTGGCATCCACAGTAGATAGTTCCTGTTGTTTCCCGTTATTGTTAAAATAGTAATTAACTTAAGGTATAAAAAACATTTACGTTACCTTTACTCTCTTGTAATCATATTCACAAACGGGGATAAAAGCAATACCTGTAGGGATAGACTTTTTTGTTATTAAGGGTAGGGTGGCGAGGGTGATAACCCACCCTTAAGGGTGGGTCTGGGCCAATAATGCGGTGACGGGTGGGTGGGTATCAGGCTGAGGGGGAAATTAACCCTTCTTTCAGGGCTTTGGTTACGGCTTCGGTGCGATTTTGGACATCCAGTTTGGTGAGGATATTTTTGACGTGATATTTTACGGTATTAAGGCTGATAACCAGCCGTTGGGCAATGGCTCGGTTCGAGAGGCCGTCGGCGATGAGCAGCAGCAGCTCAATTTCCCGTTTCGACAGAGTCGGTTTTTCGGCGGCGGCGGATATTTGGCTGAAGCCGCGCAGCACTTTGGCCGTTGTTTGGCGGGTCATGGCCGCTTCGCCGCGTTGCAGCCCTTCCAGCAATTCCAGAAATTCTTCAGAGGTGAGGCTTTTCAGCAAAAATCCGTCGGCGCCGGCCCTGACCGCCCGAAACAGCGTTTCGTCATCGTCTGCCACGGTGAGCATAACCACTTTTGTTTGGGGGCGGGTCGCCTTGATTTGCGTCAGAGCCTCCAGCCCGGTTAAGCGGGGCATGGAAATATCCAGCAAAACCAAATCCGGGTTGAGGCGCAGTGTTTCCGAGACAGCATCTTCGCCGTTGCCCACATTGCCAATTACGTCAAAGCCGGTGGCTTCCAGCAGGCTGATAATTCCGTCTCTAAACAGGGAATGGTCATCGGCAACCAGTATGCGCATTAAATTGAGTCTCCTTCCCAAATTACCTGAATGAGGGTGCCTTTATTTGGTGAAGATGTGATGGTGACGGTGGCGCCGACAGCCTGGGCGCGTTCTCGAATGATGCTCAACCCGAAGTGTGGCCGGTCGATCTGTTGGGTTTCAGGATTAAAGCCGATGCCGTTGTCTTTAATCGACAGGACCAGCTGGTTTCGGTGGCGTTTGAAGGTAATCCACACATGAGTGGCCTCGGCGTGTTTTCTGGTATTGGCCAGCGTTTCCTGAATGATGCGCATCAGTTGCAGTTGCGTTTCGCCCGTAAGGGGCAAGAGCATCACGTTGGGCGCCACGGTGAATGTAACCGGCAGGTTATTCAGCCTGGTGTAGCCTTCGGCGAACAATTGCACCTGTTTGAAGAAGTCTTCGCAGCAACCGTTTGTCAACCGCAACCCCAAAATGGCTTCCCGGACATCAATAAACATTCGCCGGGCGGCTTCTTCCAGTTGAAACAGGTGTTTTTCAGCCAGTTTGGGCTTGTCTTTTTGCAGCATCAGCCGCACGGCCATAGCTTTGGTGTTGACGTAGCCCAAAAGCTGGGCGAAGCCATCGTGCAGTTCGCGGGCAATGCGCTCGCGCTCTTCAATGATGGCCCGCTCTCTCAGCGCAGTGCGCGCTTCCTGATTTTTTGTATGCGCTTCTACTTGTTCAGCCATATTATTAAAGGTGATAGATAATTGGTCCAGTATGTTGGGCGGGCCGTCAGTAACCGGCATTCGGGCCGAAAAATCTCCGGCGGCGTAGCGTTTAAGCGGCTCTCGCAAATCCGTCATTCTTTTTGCCAGCAAGCGATTCAGCAGCAGGTACATGCTGAACAATACCAGAAAAACACTGCTGAGCGACAGGATAAATTCAAGGCCCAAATCCTGGCGCAGATGCGCGTTAATGTCACTAAACGACATATCGACCAGCAATACGCCCAAATGGGTATCGGTGTTGCCGTGGCATACGGCGCATTCCGGTTCGTTTTTAATAGGAGACACCACTCTGACGGTTTGCGGCGAAACCCGTAAATAGGTCAGGTGCGGTCGCACTTCCGGCTCGAATTGATGACATTCAACGCAGCCATCCTTTTTTTTGTTTCTGCGTTGCCCGGCTCTGGAACCGTGAACGGCCATTTGAACACGACCGTTCAAATCAATAATTTCGATAGCGGACAGGAGTTCCTGTTTGCTGACTTCCTTTAATACGTTATTTATCATCCGGCGGTCATTGGTCAGCATAGCGTGTCGCAAACTGCCGGCCAGCAAATCGACCATACGTATCGAGGTGCGTTGAAGCTGATTTTCGAATAAATTCAGTTCCTGGTAGTAATGCATAACTGACATCAGGCTGATGATAATTAATAATGGAATGGTAATGCCGATGACCAAACGCGCCATCAAACTTTTCTTAAATGCCAGATACAGAGTTCGGATTTTTCCGGCCACGGCGAGGTTTCCCCCAGATGTTATTGTTGTCAGGTTGCGGCAATTTGTATTATAAAGGTTTCAGCTTTTTTTACAAACAAGGATGGCATACTGTTCGGGCGAGTTGCCCCAAATTTAAAAGGTTCGACAGGAATTCAGGGGGTATGTCATTGCGAGCAGAGCGAAGCAATCACCGGATACGTGAGCAGAGATTACTTCGGCGCAGAAAACGCGCCTCGCAATGACGTATTTTCAAATATCCCTTGAAATCTGAAAGAACCATTCAAAATACATTTTACAGGCAGACGGATAAAAATGAAAAAAGTTACGGCCGGTCAGCAAATTCCAGGTTCAGGTTTGGTAAACGGGGCAGCCGTTCCATTGAAACGGGCAGCCGGCGCAGTGTGTGCCGGGCCGGGCCAGCAGTTCGCCGTCAAGCCAGGCCTGCACCTGACGCTTCATTTTTTCCAGGTTGCGGCGGTAGATTCTTTCGGTCAGTTCCAGCGTTTGGGTGTGGTGATGATACAGCCGGCGTTTAACCAGCCGCACCGGCCGTTTGCGGGGATAGGCCGAGGCAACCAGAGCGTGCAGCATGGTCGCCTCAATGTTGTCTTCCGGGGTGAAGGGCTGTTCCGGGGCGGTGGTCGTCGGCTCCAGGATGATGGCCGTAATGCCGCCGTCCGGCTCTTTGTCCAGGCGGTCGATGGTGGCTTCGCAACAGATGCCGGCCCGGGGCAGGGAGATTATCAGCGACAGGAGTTCGTTGCTGGCGATGATTTTGGGCCATTCTTCGCGTAGTTGGCGATGATAGGCGGCCACAATTTGCCGGCCGGCGGTGATGAGCGGGGCATCGACGGGGGGCAAGGCCGCAAGTTGGGCCTCTAAATGGCGCAACGTATGCGGCAAATTCAATCGATGCGGCCCGCCCCCGGCATGCAGATATTGCAGGGTGTTGCGCACAGCCTGTTCCTGCGGCGGGACGGGTGGGGGCTTTGTTTGCTGCCAAAAATGGTATTGCAGGGCGCAATCGGTCATCAATTGCAATTCGATTGGGCTGAAGGTGGGCAGATTGGGCACGGAATCTCCAAAGACAGGGTCGGGCAAAAATTTATGATCTGTTCAGGTGTAATAAACAGGACTTACGCAGTTGCGGTAAACCACGGTGTTCTACCCCCTCCCCCCTCCCCCGACATCGGGGGAGGAGCTAACTTCCCCCCCGCTTGAGGGCGCGAAGCGGTTTCTTCATCAGGGACCGAGGGGGGTAAAATGCCGCAACTGCGTAAGTCCTACAGGCATAATACAGGTAACAGAAAATTGCGCTCTTCTGCGGCCTGCCCCCCTCCTGATAAGAAAACCGCTTCGCGCCAATCCCCCCTTTCAAGGGGAGAAGTAAAATCCTCCCCCCTCTTGAGGAGGGATTGAGGGGGGGGAATGACCACAAATTTATATCCGTTATCATGCCATACATAATCAAAATGGACAAATGTTCTATCGGGGGCGACCGGTCACGTTCCCGGCGCGACAATCCGGCAAAATGCCGCGCCGGAAGCGTGACCGGTCTTTTGACATCTCTATTTGCTGCTGGTAAACTCAGGTTGCTGTGCAAATTCAAAAACATCGTGGGAAAAAGTATGCACGAACAACGCAAGGCCGACCACATTCGGATTAATCTGGAAGAAGATGTAGGCTTTCAGCACCTGACCACCGGCCTGGAACACTATCGGTTTGTACACAATGCCCTGCCGGAACTGAACCTGACCGAGGTGGATACCCGCGTGACCCTGTTCGGCAAATTGCTGGATGCCCCCATCCTGATTGCTTCCATGACGGGCGGCACCGACCGGGCCGCGCTCATCAATCATCGCCTGGCCGAAGCGGCGGCGGCGCGGGGCATTGCTATGGGCGTCGGTTCTGAACGGGTGGCCCTGGAAGACCCCGCCCTGATTGAAACCTTCGATGTGCGCTCGGCGGCCCCGCAGGCGCTCATCTTCGCTAATTTGGGCGCGGTGCAGTTGAACTACGGCTACGGTCTGGAACACTGCCGCCGGGCCGTGGATATTTTGCAGGCCGATGCCCTGATTTTGCATTTTAACCCCCTGCAAGAGGCGGTGCAGCCGGAAGGCGATACCAATTTCGCCGGCTTGTACGCCAAAGTGGAACGTATTTGCCGCTTGCTGCCGGTGCCGGTTATTGCCAAAGAGGTGGGCTGGGGCTTTTCTGAAGAGAACGCGCGCCGCCTGGCTGCGTGCGGCATTGCCGCCATCGATGTGGCCGGGTCGGGCGGCACATCGTGGTCTCAGGTAGAGATGCACCGCGCTCCCACCGCCGCCATGCGTCGGGTGGCGGCCACGTTTCGGGAGTGGGGCACGCCCACCGCCGAAGCTATCCTGAACGTCCGCCGGGCGGCCCCCCACTTGCCGGTGATAGCCGGCGGCGGTCTGCGCACCGGCCTGGACATTGCCAAAAGCATCGCTCTGGGGGCTACTTTAGGCTCAATGGCCGGGCCGTTTTTGCGGGCTGCCGTCGAATCTACGGCAGCGGTGTTGTCTGTCATCGATATTTTACAGCGGGAATTGCAAATTGCCATGTTTGCGACCGGCCTTGCCACCCTCGACGCCCTGCGCGGCACATCAAAACTGAAACAAATTTGAACCCCTACCCTACCCCCCAACGAGGTCCTTCATTATGAATTTGAAACAGGCTCAAGCTACCTTCATCCCCAAAATTGAGGCCGAAATGCGCCGCATTATGGTCATGCCCCCCCACGCGCCTGTGCCTTTTTACGGTATGCTTCATTATCATCTGGGCTGGACGGATGAGCAATTTCAGCCGGTGCAGGCTTCGGCGGGCAAGCGATTGCGGCCCCTGTTCACCATACTTTCTTGTATGGCCGCCGGCGGAAACCCGGACCAGGCTCTAACGGCCGCCGCCGCCGTCGAATTGATTCATAATTTTTCCCTGATTCATGATGATATTGAAGACAACAGCCTGACCCGTCGGGGGCGGGCCACGGTGTGGGCCTTGTGGGGCGCGCCGCAAGCCATTAACGCCGGCGACGCCATGTTTACCATTGCCAGAAACGCTCTGCTTGGTATGCGCTTGCCGGGTGCGCCGCCCGCTACCATCTTAAAGGCCCTCGACTGTCTGGACCAAACCAGCCTGACGTTGTGCAAAGGGCAATATCTGGATATGAGCTTCGAGCAGCGGCCGGC
>JAJRUC010000064.1 GCA_024278015.1 Chloroflexota bacterium | reverse complement strand
GCGCGGCGGCGGCTTTGGCCGGGGCAAACTATATTCACCACTCCGCCGGTTTTCTGGAATCGATGCTGACCGTGGCCTACGAGCAATATGTCATCGATGATGACATTAATGGCTCAATTATGCGCATGGTGCGCGGCATCGAAGTGACCGACGAAACCCTGTCGGTGGAGGTCATCAAAGCGGTCTGTCAGGGCGAAGGCCACTTTTTGGGCACGGAGCAAAGTTATAATTTGATGCACACCGAATATTACTATCCCCACACCGCCGACCGGCGGCAGCGGGATGACTGGGCCGAGGCAGGCAGCCTGGATATGGCCGCCCGCGCCCGCGAAGAAGCCCGTCGCATTTTGCAAACGCATACACCCACCCCCATCCCCGCCGAAATTGACGTCGCCATCAGAAATCGATTTGAAATTTTGTTGCCGTAAAGCAAGCGGTCAGCTTTTGGCAATCAGCCATCAATTCTTTCGGCTTCGATTGACCGGTCTGCGGCACAGCAGCGAGAATGAAAATTTGTAACTTTCCCCCCTTAAATCCCCCCCTTAAAAGGGGGGAAAGTGAAATCCTCCCCCCTCTTGAGGGGGACTGAGGGGGATAATTTCAAAGGAGAGCAAAAGGAGAACCTATGTCTTTCAAACTCATCAAGCAAGCGTTTAGTTCCGGCCAGCCTCCGCCTATGTGGAAGCCGCAACCCCTCAAAGACCGCTACGATGTGGTCATCATCGGCGGAGGTGGGCACGGGCTGGCTACGGCCTATTATCTGGCCAGGGAACACGGCATCACCGATGTGGCCGTGCTGGAAAAACGATACATCGGTTCCGGCGGCAGCGGGCGCAACACGGCCATTGTGCGCAGCAACTACCTTACCCCGGAAGGGGTGCGCTTTTATGACGAAAGCGTCAAACTGTACGGGCAAATGTCGGAGGAATTTGATTTTAACGTGATGTTCAGCCGGCGCGGCCACCTGACCCTGGCTCACACCGATGGCGCGGTACGCACCATGCGCCGCCGGGCGGAAGTGAACCGGCTTCAGGGCGTCGATTCCCGCCTGATTTGGCCCGACGAACTGGCCCGCCTGTGCCCCCCCCTTGACTTGAGCGACCATCCCCGCTATCCGGTTCAGGCCGCGTTGTACCATCCCCCCGGCGGCATCATCCGGCACGATGCGGTGGTGTGGGGCTACGCCCGGCACGCTGTCCGGCGGGGCGTCCATCTGCACCAGCTAACTGAAGTGACCGGCATCACCGTGGAAAAAGGCAAAGTGACCGGCGTCAACACCCGTCGAGGCCGCATTAAGGCGGGCACAGTGTTGAATGTGACCGCCGGCTGGGCCGGCGTCATCGCCGATATGGCCGGCGTCAAACTGCCCATCGCCACCTCGCCCCTGCAAGCCTGCGTCACCGAACCGCTCAAACCGTTTCTGGATGTCATCATTGTGTCCGGCAGTTTGCACGTCTACATCAGCCAGTCTGACCGGGGAGAACTGGTTATGGGCGCGGCGGTGGACCCCTTCGCCTCCTATTCCATGCGCGGCTCGTTCTCCTTCATTGAAGGGCTGGCCGGGCATATGCTGGAACTCTTCCCCTCGCTGCGGCACGTGCGCCTGATGCGCCAGTGGGCCGGGCTGTGCGATATGACCCCGGACTACAGTCCCATCATGGGCCATACCTCCGTCGACGGTTTTCTGGTTGATGTGGGGTGGGGAACCTATGGTTTCAAGGCCATCCCTGTTTCCGGCAAAATGATGGCTCAACTTATTGCCACCGGCCAAACGCCGGATTTGATTCGCCCCTTCCGCCTGTCCCGGTTTGAAGAACACAACCTGGTGGGTGAAAAGGGCGCTGCTTCGGTAGGACATTAGAAAGGAGCATAGCATGATACTTTTAAATTGCCCGAATTGCGGCCCGCGTAACGTGCAGGAATTTCGCTTCGGCGGCGAACACAATCCCCGGCCCGCCGCGCCCCTGGCCGTGGATAACGCCGAATGGACCGACTACCTCTTTCTGAAGGCCAACAAACTTGGGGTGCAGAAAGAATGGTGGTATCACCGGGCCGGCTGCCGGCTTTGGTTTTTGGCAGAAAGGCATACCCAATCCAATCAGGTGTTGAAAACGTATTGCTGGACGGCCCGGCCCAACCGGGAAGGAGAGACCTGTGTTGAATAACGCCCTGTATCGACTGGAGCCGCAGGCCGGCGAAACCATTGACCGCGCCCAAACCTTCACCTTCACCTTCGAGGGCCGCGCTGTCATCGCCCACCCCGGCGATACCATTGCTTCGGCGTTGGCGGCAGCCGGGGTGCATGTCATCAGCCGCTCCTTCAAATACCATCGGCCCCGGGGGGTAATGTGCATGGCGGGCCACTGCCCCAATTGTCTGGTGCAGGTTGGCGATGAGCCGAATGTGCGGGCCTGCCAAACCCCCGCCGAACCGGATATGGTGGTTAAGCCGCAAAATGTTTGGCCCTCGCTTAAAAAAGATGCGATGGCCTTCACCGGCCTGTTCAGCCGATTTATGCCGGTGGGCTTCTATTACAAAACCTTCATCCGGCCCCAGGCAATGTGGCCCCTGTTTGAACGCATCCTGCGCCGCATAGCCGGGCTGGGGAAGGTGAACCCGGCCACACCCCCCGACCGGTACGACAAGCAATATCTGCATACCGATGTGGCTGTGGTGGGGGGCGGCCCCGCCGGATTAAGCGCGGCCCTTGCGGCGGCAGAGCAGGGAGCCACCGTCTCTCTGTTCGATGAAAATCCGCAACCGGGCGGACACTGGCGCTACGCCCTGCCCGCCCCGGATGACGGCCCGCTGCCAGATTTGGCGGCCCAGGCAGAGGCCCATCCGGGCATCACCGTTTACCCCGAAACCACCGTTTTGAGCTGCTATGAAGATAACTGGCTGTCGGCCCGGCGCGGCAACCGGCTGTTCAAAATTCGGGCGGGCGCGGTCATTTTTGCCACCGGAGCCTATGACCGCCCGCTGATTTTCGATAACGATGAGCTGCCCGGCGTAAGGTTCGGCGGCGCGGCCCAGCGATTGCTGCGCCTGTACGGCGTTCAGCCGGGCAAACGGGCCATTGTGGTGACGGCCAACGATGGCGGCTGGCGCATTGCCGCCGGGTTGCAGGCCGCCGGAGTGTCGGTGGTCGCCGTGGTTGATGAGCGGCCCGAAAGCGAAGCCGGCGCGGTGAGCCATGTTTTGCAAGCCGACGCGCGGGTTTTCTGGAGGCACACCATTCGGGCGGCGCGGGGCGCCGGCGCGGTAGAAGGCGCGGATATTGCGCCGCTGGATGCCCAGGTCCGGCCGCAATTTATCGCCGGGGATTTGATTGTGATTAATATTGGCCTGACCCCGGCCAACGGCTTGCTGTATCAGGCCCAAACCAAAATCAGCTACAACGAAGACCGGGCCGAATTTTTGCCGGAAACGTTGCCCGCCGGCGTGTTTGCCGCCGGACGGGTGGCCGGCAGCCACGCCGGCGCCACAGAACTGGCCGAAGGCCGGCTGGCAGGTCGGCAGGCCGCCGCCTTTTTGGGCTTGGCCCCGGCTCCCCCGTCCGCCGAAATAACCGCCCTGGCCGGGCAAAAAGCCGCCGGGCCGAAACGGTCTTCGGCGCGGGTGGATGTGCCTGGTTCGCAAAAACGGTTCGTGTGCTTCTGCGAAGATGTGACCGACAAAGACCTGGAAACCGCCATCGCCGAAGGCTTTGACAGCATTGAACTGCTCAAACGCTACAGCACCATTTCAATGGGGCCGTGCCAGGGCAAAATGTGTGCGGCCAACACCATCCACCTGTGCGCCCGGCACACCGGCCAATCGGTGGCCCAAACCGGAACCACCACCGCCCGCCCGCCGCTGGCCCCCGTGTCGTTGGGGGTGCTGGCCGGGCAAAATATGGAGCCGGTCAAACGCACCGCGCTGGATGCATGGCACCGGGCCAACGGGGCCGGCATGATGGTGGCCGGGCTGTGGATGCGCCCCGAACACTACGGCAATCCACCCGCCGAAGTGCAGGCCGTGCGCGAGCGCGTTGGCCTGATTGATGTCAGCACCCTGGGCAAACTGCAACTGACCGGCCCCGGCGCGCCCGATTTTCTGGACCGGATTTACGTCAATAAATGGCAAAAACTGGGCGTGGGCCGGGTGCGCTACGGGGTGATGTGTAACGATGAAGGCGTGGTTATGAACGACGGCGTGACCGCCCGCCTGTCTGAAACGACATGGTACACCACCACCACCTCATCGGGCGCGGGCGCTATCTTCGAGTGGATGCAGTGGTGGCTGCAATCGGGCTGGGGCGGCGAGGTGCATGTGACCAACATCAGCGAGGTGAACGCCGCCTTCAACCTTGCCGGGCCGCGCGCGCGGGCCGTGTTGCAAAAACTGACCGATGCCGACCTCTTGAATGAGGCCTTCCCGTACATGCATGTTCGACATTTGACCCTGGCGGGCGTGGCCTGCATGGTGATGCGCATCGGTTTTACCGGCGAACTCTCTTACGAAATCCACTGCCCCACCGGCGCGGCCCACTATGTGTGGGAACGCCTGCTGGATGCGGGCCGTGATTTTGGCATTGCCCCCTTCGGGGTGGAAGCCCAGCGCATTTTGCGGCTGGAAAAGGCGCACATCATTGTGGGGCAAGATACCGACGCCTTGAGCGACCCCATTTCGGCGGATATGGCCTGGGCAGTCAAGCTGGATAAAGCCGATTTTCTGGGCCAACGCCCGTTGCGGCAAGTGGCGCAAGATGGCCCGGCCCAGCGTTTGGTGGGCTTTACAATGGCCCGACCGGGCCTTGTGCCGGACGAAGGGCTGCAAATTGTCCGGCCAACCGCCGCCGGGCCGGAGATTATCGGCTGGGTCACATCCAGCCGCCACAGCCCCACCCTCAACCAAACTATCGGCTTGTGCTGGTTGCCTGCCCCCTTGGCCGGGCAACCCGGCGCAACGTTCACCATTCGGATGAACGGCAAACTTGAAGAGGCGCGCGTCCATCACGGCCCGTTTTACGACCCCCAGGGCGACCGGCTGCGTATATAAATTTACAGAGGTGAATGATGACCGAATTGTACAAACAAACTCCCCTGCACGCCATTGCCGCACAGGCGGGCGCGCAATTTACAGACGTGGACGGCTGGCAACTGTCGCAGCGATTTTCGGCGGTGGAAGCGGAAACCGCCGCCGCCCGCGCCGCCGTGGCCCTGACCGACCTTTCGGCGAACGGTAAAATTACGATAGAAGGCCATCAGCTTGAGGCCCTGACCGCCGCCGTGTGGCAGGCGACGGCTCCGGCAGTGGGCGCGGGCGCAGCAGCGGACAAGGCGTATTTGTGGCGCTTGCGCCCCGACCATCTGCTGGTCACAACCGCGCCGGAGGACGTTGTTGCCACGCTGACCCGGCTCAATCGGGCGGCTGCCGCCCTCGACGGCTTGTTGACGATTACAGACCTTACCCACGGCCGCAGTGAGTTGTGGCTGGTTGGCCCGGCTTCGGCTGAGGTGTTGGGCCGGTTGTGCGGCCTGAATTTCGGCCCGGCGGCTTTTCCGAATTTGGCGGTGCGGCAAAGCAGCGTCGCCAAAACGGCCCAAATCATCTTGCGGCGCGACATCGGGCAAACGCCCGCTTTTGCCCTGCTGGGCGCGGCCTCGCTGGGCGCGTATTTGTGGGAAACGGTGATGCAGGCCGGGCAGGATGTGGGCCTTGCGCCGCTGGGCCGGCAGGCGGTTTTGGGGTTGTAAATTGTCTTTGCTGTGACGGGTGAATCGTTCTGAAATTAAATTGCAACTGTTTACCCCCCTCTAACTCCCCCCTTTGAAGGGGAGGATTGACTTTCTCCTTTGAAGGGGAGGATTGACTTTCTCCTTTGAAGGGGGGAGGATTGACTTTCTCCTTTGAAGGGGAGGATTGATTTTCTCCTTTGAAGGGGAGGATTGACTTTCTCCTTTGAAGGGGGGAGGATTGACGCGCAACGGTTTCTTTATCAGAGGGGCCGGGCAGTAAAAGCGCGCTATTTGTCGTTACAAATGTTTATGCCTGAATAGCCGAAATCGTTCTGAAATTAAATTGCAACTATTTATCCCCAAACTTTTGCCTTTTGCTTTTTACCGGTTGCATTGCAAAAGTTGTCGGACAAATTACGCCTCGATTCGTGCCAAAAATTGCAAGGTGTGGTACACTCCTGCGGTGGAAAAAGAAGGAGGCGCGTACCAAACCGACGCGAGGCGTGTATGAACCATAAATTCTTCCTTTTATCTTCGATAGCCGCGCTGCTTTTGATGGCTACGGTCCTCATTTCCGGATGCGGCAGCTTGCGGCCCCTGCTGACCGATGTATCCATCAGCCCGGATGTGATTTCTCCCAACGCCGATGGCATTGACGATGTGACCCGCTTCAGCTACAAATTGTCGCGCAGCGCCAACCTGTCTATTTTTCTGGTTGACGCCGAAGGTCGCAACCATTACTTCAGAGATGCCCGCCGGCGCTCCACCGGCAGCTACCGGGTTGATTTCGGCGGCGTCATTGACGGGGCCATGCTGCCCGACGGCGCGTACACCTGGGTGGTGGTTGCCGTGGATGACGAGGGCCGCGAGACGCGGGCCGAGGGGCAGGTAACGCTGCAAAATGCGGATGTGGCCCGGCCCGAATTGCAGGGCTTCAGCGTGTACCCGCAAACCTTCACTCCCAACCGGGACGGCATTAATGACCGGGTGACGATCAACTACTACCTGAGCAAAGAGGCGGAGGTGAAAGTTTATCTCATCGCCCCGGATGGCGAAACCCGCTACCCCATTGCTGAAAAAGAACGCGACGTGGAGCCGGGCCAACCCGGTTTTCACACCTACGATTACGAGGGCGGCGTCGATTTTGGCGCAGACCCGCCCCCCGATGGCGATTACATCGTCCGGGCCGAGGCAGTGGATACCGTCGGCAACCGCACCGTTGTCACCGGCGCTCTGACCATCGCCGAAGGGGGTGTGCCCCGGGCCGATATTGTCAGCGCCGTGGTGGATTTTTATAATCCCGAAACCGGCGACCAGGTTGTCCCCCTGGGCGAAACGCTGGCTTTTACCCTGACCGTCGAAAATTTCGGCAGCGTGCCCATTCGCACCATCGGCCCTGATACCGGCGCAGCCTACCGCAGCGACGAAAATTTTAACACCAAAGACGCGCCCCAATCGTCCGGCGTGTGGCGGGTGGGCGTTGATTACGAAGGCAACCCCAGCTACGCCTATCCCTATCGCTGGGCCATTGGCCCCCTGAGCCAACTGGAACAGCGCCAAATCAACGGCAAAACCGAATATTTTTTGATGCCGGGCCGGCGGGCCATCGTCACCGGCTCCATCCAACTGGTTGATATTCCCGTGGGGGATAAAGATGTGATTAATTTCTGGGCCGGTCTCATCCACGAAGATGTGGCTATCCAGGCCTTTAACGACCACGTTGACCCCACGCCCATTAATATTGGTTTTTAATCTTAACATCTCAAGGAGACTTACGATGTCCAAATCACCCATCCAGGCTTATCTCGACGTCACCCCGTCAGACCAGATTGACGCCGGGTTTTTAAGTTACATTGCCGGCCTGAGCAAGGTGGCCGATGTAACCCCCACTATCGCCAAATCTATTGTGCAGGAACTGGCCGACCAGCGGGCCAACCTGAAGCTGATTGCCAGCGAAAACTATTCGTCTCTGGCTTCGCAACTGGCAATGGGCAACCTGCTGACCGACAAATACGCCGAAGGCTATCCGCATCACCGTTTTTACGCCGGTTGCGACAACGTGGACGATATTGAAAGCTACGCCGTCAAAACCGCCTGCGAAATTTTTGGGGCGGACCACGCTTACGTGCAGCCCCACAGCGGCGCCGACGCCAACCTCATCGCCTTTTGGTCTATCCTCAACGCGCGGGTGCAAACTCCGGCCCTGGAAGAACTGGGCGATATGAACCCGGCCCACCTGACCCGCGCTGACTGGGACAAAATTCGGGCGTTGGTGGGCAACCAACGGCTGATGGGCCTGGATTATTATTCCGGCGGCCACCTGACCCACGGCTATCGCTTTAACGTATCGGCCCAAATGTTTGATGCCTACACCTACACCGTCAACAAGGAGACGGGCCTGCTGGATTACGATGAAATTGAGGCGATGGCCCAGGAAATCAAGCCCCTTATTTTGCTGACCGGCTACAGCGCCTATCCGCGTTTTATCAATTTCCGGCGCATGCGGGAGATTGCCGATAAAGTGGGCGCGGTCTTCATGGTCGATATGGCCCACTTTGCCGGGCTGGTAGCCGGCGGCGTTTTTGAAGGCGATTTTAACCCCTTTCCGCACGCCCATGTGGTGACGACCACCACCCACAAAACCCTGCGCGGGCCGCGCGGCGGCATGGTGCTGACCACCGCCGAATTTGCCGAACACGTGGACAAGGGTTGCCCGCTGGTCATCGGCGGGCCGCTGCCCCACGTAATGGCCGCCAAAGCCGTGGCCTTCACCGAGGCGGCCCGGCCCGAATTCAAGGCCTATGCCCGCAAAATTGTCGAAAACGCGCGCACGTTGGCCGAAGCCTGTATGGCCGCCGGTATGACCGTGGCTACCAACGGTACCGATAATCATATGCTGTTGCTGGATGTGCGTCCCTTCGGCTTAACCGGGCGGCAGGCCGAAAGTGTAGTGCGCGAGTGCGGCATTACCCTCAATCGCAACGCCCTGCCCTTCGATACCAACGGCCCGTGGTACACCACCGGTCTGCGCATCGGCACCCCGGCCACCACCACCGTGGGCATGGGCGCAGCCGAAATGAAAGAAATTGCCTCGATTATCAAACTGGTGCTGGAAAATACCCAACCGGCCGCCATTAAATCCGGCAAAAATGCCGGAAAATCCAGCCGGGCCAATTACGTCATCAACCCGGAAGTTGTGCAGACCGCCCGCGCCAGAGCGCAAGCCCTGCAAGACCGCTTCCCGGTGTATCCCGAACTGGATCTGGCCTTTTT
>JAJRUC010000063.1 GCA_024278015.1 Chloroflexota bacterium | reverse complement strand
TGCCCTTTTTGGCAATTTTGGGCGGAGCAAAAGTCTCCGATAAAATCGGGGTGATTGAAGCCCTGCTGCCCAAAGTGGATGCCCTGCTCATCGGCGGCGGCATGGCGAATACCTTTTTTGCCGCGCAGGGGTGGCCCACCGGCCGCTCGCTGGTGGAAGCGGAGGCCGTTGACACCGCCCGGCACCTGCTGGAAACAGCCGGCGATAAACTGTTCCTGCCCGTCGATGCGGTGATTGCCGATAAATTTGACGCCGACGCGGAAGCCCGCGTTGTTCCGGTGGACGGCGTACCCGCCGGCTGGATGATTCTGGACATCGGCCCGGCCTCCATCGCCCATTTTGCCAATCGACTGGCGGCGGCCAAAACCGTGGTCTGGAACGGGCCGATGGGCGTGTTCGAGTTTCCGCGCTTTGCCGCCGGAACCTTTGCCGTTGCCCGCGCCCTGGCAAATTTAAGCGATGCCGTGACCATCATCGGCGGCGGAGACAGCGCGGCGGCGGCCCGGCTTTCCGGCCTGGCCGAAAAAATGAGCCACATCTCTACCGGCGGCGGGGCCGGCCTTGAGTTTCTGGAAGGCAAAACCCTGCCCGGCGTGGCCGCGCTGGATGATAATATTTAAACCAAAAAGGATTTTTAGCGGGCCTGCCGGATTCCAAATTCGGCAGGTTCGTGTTTTTTATGACAAACTCCCGTCATCCCGAGCTTGGCGTTTTATGGCTGCCGCTGTTGCTGGTGTTGCTGCTGGCCGCGCAATCAATGTTTCCCCGCTTGTCCGGGCAATCGATGGCTTTGCTGGGCACGCCCACGGCCACCCCCACCCCGACGGCGACAGTTACCCCGACGCCAACCAATACGCCCACCGCCACGCCCACATTCACGCCATCGGCTACGGCTACCGCTACTCTCCCCCCCACCGAAACTCCCCGCCCCACGGCCACGCCATCGCCCACGGATACCCCCGCCCCCACCGCCACCCCAACCTTTACGCCCCCGCCCGGCCCCACCCCGTTGGCCGGCGCCATCGAGAATCCGGTTCGCGTTCCGATTTTGATGTACCATTATTTGTCATCGCCGCCCCCCAACGCCGATATGTACCGCCGCGATTTGTCCGTATCCCCTGCCGATTTTGAGGCCCAACTGGCTTACCTTAAAGCGGAAGGCTACACCGGTATTTCCTTGCAGAATTTAACCTGTTATCTGGCCGGATACGGCCAATTACCCCCTATGCCAATCGTCATCACCTTCGATGACGGTTACGCGGATAATTACACCAACGCCTTTCCGCTGTTGAAGCAATACGGGTTTCGGGCCACCTTTTCGGTGGTCACAGACCCCCTTGACTTTGCCGACCCGCGTTACATGTCGTGGGACAACATCATCGAAATGCACGCGGCGGGCATGGAAATCGGCGCGCACAGCAAACGCCATTATGACCTGCACAGTGACGACATCGACTTTTTGGTTTACGAAATTTTAGGTTCCAAAGAGGCCATCGAGGCCCGCATTAATGAGCCGGTGCGGGTATTTGTGTATCCCTCCGGCCAATATAGTGACCGGACCATTGCCATTGTCGCTTCGGCCAATTACTGGGTGGGGCTAACCACCGCCTATGGCGACGAACACACCTACGCCGACAGATATGAGCTGACCCGTATTCGGATACGCGGCTCGGATACGCCGGAAACCTTCAAGGCGAAACTGGCCGGCCAATAAAACAGCCCGGCGGGGGCATCAGGTGAAAAGTGGCTGCATATTGCGCCCGGTTGCCATCAATTGCATTGCGCCTTCATCGGGGGCAGCGGAAAACCGGGCGGCGGCATTGAGGACTTTGGGCAATAATGAAATATCCCCCACCGTATTCAAAAAGACGCCGGGCCGGCTCAGCGCCCAGTGAACCGCCCGGTCTATATCAGCTTGCGCCTCCAGCGGCTCGTACCATGTGGTGCGCGTCTGTGGTTTGTTGCCCCACGGCCCCCGCGCCAGCGATTTGATAGTTTGCACCGCAATCTGTTTTTCCCGGCACAGGCAGTACAGTTTCTCAAAATCGGCAGCGTATTGCGAATTTTGCATCATCGAAAAATTATACGGCAGCAACACCGAATCGAATTCGAACCGGGCCAGGCTTTTTATGTGCATATGCGCCACCGATGCGCCGTGTCCGGTTACGCCCAAAAAGCGGGTTAAACCTTGCGCGCGGGCCTCGATAAATGCTTCCAGCGCGCCACCCGGCCCCATCGCTGTGTCCCACTCTGCCGGGTCAACCAGCAAGTGCATCTGCCACAGGTCAACATGGTCAGTTTGCAGCCGCTCCAGCGAGCGATACAGCTCTTCTTTGGCGGCCTGACAGGTGCGGTGTTCGGTGTTGGTTGCCAGGAAAAAATCGCGGCGATGCGCCTTCATCCACGGGCCGATGCGCGCTTCAGACCGGCCGTAGCCGGCGGCTGTATCAATGTGGTTGATGCCGTATTCCAGCAGAACATCCAGAACGCGGTTGGCTTCACTTTGGCCGGCGTCCCACAACGCCGCCCCGCCGAACAGGGTGCGGCTACTTTGGTGTCCCGTCTTTCCGAAAGCAATTTTTTCAATCATAAGCTGTTCCTTTCCAAAACAAGGGAGAGACGTATAATAAATATTGTAGCACCGATAATTAATTATGCCTAACTCTGAAAAAATCGAGCGTGAGTCTTTATGAATTTGGATGCCTTTTCAATTTCCGCCCTGGCCGATGAATTTCGGCTGACCATTATGGGCGGGCGGGTGCAGCAAATTACCCAAATTACTCCCACCACCTTCAGCCTGGAGATGTACGCCTTGCCGCGGCGCCGCTACTTGCTTCTTTCTGTTGAGCCGGGCGCCCCCTGCGTGTATTTGCAAACCCCGAAACCCCGGCGCGGCGAGGGCAACCAAACGCCCCTGTTGCAATTGATGCGCAAATATTTGCGCGGCAGCGTGTTGATGACCATTGAACAGCCGCCGTATGAGCGGGTATTGCTCTTTCACTTTTCCGGCCAACAGGGCGACAGCATATTAATTGTTGAACTATTGGGCACGCGCAGCAACCTTGTTTTTGTCGATGACGCGCGTCGAATTTTGGGCCTGGTCAAGCCGGTGGCCCGCCCCAAAAACGAGCGGCCCTTGCTGCCCAACCAGCCCTATCGCCTGCCCCCGGCCCGGCAAAAAGCCGATGTGTCCGCCCTGTCGGCTGAGACTTTGGGCCGGTTGTTGGCCGATTTTCCCCCGATACAGCCCCTGAGCCGGGCGTTGGTTTCGATGTTGCCCGGCCTCAGCCCCTTGATTGCCCGCGAAATTGTCTTTCGGGCCACCCAAACCGTGGACCGAACCGTGGCCCAAATAACCGACCTGCGGCCCTTGCTGGAAACGATTCGGCTGGTTTACCGGCACATTGCCGACCATAGCTGGCTGCCGCACGCCGTTTTTACGGCCCAACACAATGTTGAGGTTT
>JAJRUC010000062.1 GCA_024278015.1 Chloroflexota bacterium | reverse complement strand
TGCGCCGGTTTTTGTAGGGGCGACTCTTGTGGTCGCCCAAATTCGGGCTGAAACACAGGGCAACCACAAGGGTTGTCCCTACCCCGAACCAACATATATCAGTGAAAAACCATGTTCGTTTGTGACGCAGTTGAGTATAATACTATTGTCCGGGCTGAGTCAGGCTCAGGGTGGTCAAAGTAGCGAGCGCGCTGCAACCGGCACAACCTTTACCTGTCGGGGCCAATTAATATACAATGGCGCGGCTATCAGCGGTACGTGCAGCCTCGGTTTTGCCCCGTACAATTCTTCCGGCGGCGGCAATCAGGCAGGCGATGTCATTACCGCCGGCAGCGTTTTTACCGGCGACGCGCGTTGACTGGAGATTGCCGTTAATAGCTGCCCCGGCGGCGGTACCCAATCGGTTTATTTGCCGCTGGTGATAAAGAACACGTAAAACCGGAACGCGAGGGCAATCCATCAAGCCATCATTGATGGAGAAATATCCTGTATACAAGGAGCCAAACCGCACCTGCTTTACAGCGGAAAACAACGTGACCGGCAGCGCTGACGGGGTGGAAGATTTTATACGGATTGTAACCAAATAGCCGTAATCTGGAGGAAAAATGGCAAAGCAAAAAAATATCCAACAATTTTTCACTCGTCATTTCAAATTCATATTCCTGACAGCTATTTTGGTGGGGATAAGTATTCCGGGCTGGTGGTTGTTTAAGCCGTCGCCAATTTTGACCCGCGCTGAATTGAACCTGCTGTACGGTGATGAACGCGACTACCGGCAGGAAGCCGGGGCAGGCCGGGAAGCAGAGCGCCAACGGTTCGGTCTGGAAGCCGTTCCCGCCGGTTCTGCGTTTGGGGGCGAAAGCGAATCGCAGGAAATTGCGGAGCGGGCCAACTTTTTTGTGGAGCAACGGGCCTACCCGCTGAAGACGCTGCCTGAAAACGCCCGGATTGCAGCTTTCAACCAGACGCTGACTATGCGTCGTCCCTTGCAAGTTCAGGCCGCCACCTGGAGTCTGGTTGGCCCGGCCCCTATGAAAAATTCCTATATGGGCGGGGTGCAGGTGGATGTCAGCGGGCGGGTAACGGCTCTGGCCCCTCACCCCACCGATGGCAACACCATCTATTTGGGCGCGGCGCAAGGCGGGGTATGGAAAACCACCGACGGCGGGGCCAACTGGACGCCTCTGACCGATAATCAGGCTTCGTTGGCAATTGGCGCGCTGGCCGTGGCTCCCGGCAACGGTAACATCGTTTACGCCGGCACCGGCGAGCCGAATGGCGGGCTGGATAATTATTACGGGGCGGGCATCCTCAAAAGCGTTGACGGCGGCGCAACCTGGAACCGGTTGGGCGCTACTGAATTTGGCGGGGCCGGCATCAGCGCCATTGTGGTGCATCCCACCGACCCTGACACGGTTTATGTGGCTTCATCGGCTTTTCTGGGGCATCAAGGCGTGGTGTTGTCCAAAGTGGGCATTTACCGCTCTACAGATGGCGGCGCAAACTGGACATTTTTGGTGGGTTGCCCCAGTTGTCACGCCTCGGATTTGGTGATGGCCGCCAATAACCCTCAAATCTTGTATGCGTCTTTTGTGGGTCTTGGCATTTACAAAAGCAGCGACGGCGGCAACAACTGGGTCAAACTGACCAATGGCCTGCCCGGCGGCAACTTCGGTCGTATCGAACTGGGCATTGGCGTGAACAATCCCAACCAACTGTACGCCGGTTTTCACATTACCATCCAGGGCCAGTACGATGGCCCGGCCTTGTATTACAGCAACGACGGCGGCGCAAGCTGGACGCAATTTGACACACCGTATCCTAATTACTGCACCCGGCAATGCTGGTACGATAATGTAATTGGGGTAGACCCGGCCAACGCCAACACGGTGTATGTGGGCGGCTCGGCGGCGTATAATTTTCAGGCCAGTCCGGCCACTATCCGGCAGGTGGTGGTTAAAAATACCAGCGGTGGCAGCGGGAACACCTGGTACGACCTCACGCCTAATTCCGGCGCTTCCACTTCGCTGCACCCGGATATGCACGCCCTTGTTTTTGCCGCCGACGGCGCTATTTGGGTGGGCAATGACGGTGGCGTGTGGCGCAGCGCCGATGGCGGCGCATCGTGGCAAAACAAAAATACCAATTTAGCCACCCTGCAATTCACCGGCATTGCCGTCCATCCCACCAACTCTAACGTGGTGTGGGGCGGGATGCAAGACAACAATAAAGCCATCTACAGCGGCAGCGGCGTTACCTGGAATGCCCGCGATGCCGGAGACGGCGGCTTGGCCCTGATTGACCCCTTTGACAACACTGTTTTTTACGGCTCGCGCTTTGGTATTTCATTTCAGCGCAACAACCAGAGTGGGGCAGAACCCGGTGCGCCCGCTTTTGGAACCGACTGGCCGGTAAAAACCAACGGCATTAACCCCCGCGACAAGGCCCTGTTTTACGCTCCTTTTGCCGCCGACCCGTCAACCGCCGGAGTGCTGTACTACGGTACCAACCGCATCTACCGCACCACCGACCGGGGCGATAACTGGACGGCCATCAGTGGCGATTTGACCACCGGCCAGTCGCAACTGTCGGCCATTTCAACTATTGCTGTGGCCCCCTCGGCGGCGGGCACGGTGTATGTTGGCACGGGCGACGGGAAAGCCTGGGTGACAACTGACGCCGGTACGGGCAATAATTTTACCGATGTTAGCGCCGGCTTGCCGGGTCGCTATGTAACCGATTTTGCTGTTGACTCCGCTAATGACCAGATTGCCTACGTGACCATCAGCGGCTTTAACACCAACACGCCCGGCACTTCCGGCCATATTTTCAAAACCGTCAATCGCGGCGGAAGCTGGAGTAATATTAGCGGCAACCTGCCCGATATTCCCGCCTCAACCGTGGCGCTGGACGGCAGTGATTTGTACGTGGGCACAGACACCGGCGTTTACGTCAGTACCGACGGCGGCGTCACCTGGAGTCCCTTTGGCAGCGGCCTGCCCAATGTGGCGGTGGCAGACCTGACGCTGTATAACAACGCCGGGACTAAAATTTTATTTGCCGGCACGCATGGCCGCAGCGTGTGGAAAGCTGCCGTCAGCGGTGGCGGGCAGCCGCCCACGGCTACGCCCACCTTTACCCCGACCCGTACCCCTACTCCTACAGCTACCTCCAGGCCGGGGGGGGGAACCAATAGTATTTACCTGCCTGTTATTATCAAATCAGGCGGCGGAAGTACTCCGTCTACAGCCACGCCTTCCGGCACCATTGCTACCCACACGCCTACCCACACGCCCACCTCTACCGCTACCCCAACCCATACACCGACCTTCACCCCCACCCCGCTGCAATCGCCTACCTCAACGCCTACCCCCACCTTAACGCCCACCCCCACCGATACGCCGGTGGGCAACACCCCCACCCCCACCAGCACCCCCAACCCTTCCGGCGCGGGCTACCCCGACCCCTTTGACAGTACCGCCAACGGCTGGTTTGTGGGCAGTTGGAGCAGTTGTTCGGCGGCCCTCTCCGGCGGCGAGTACCAAATAACAGCTTCCAGTACCGGGATTTGCACCGATGTGGCCGAACTCGGTACTACGGCCATTACCGGCACCTTCGAGGTGCAGGCCCGGCGTACCGGCAGCGGCGGCGGTTACGGCCTGATGCTGGGCAGCAACAGCAGCGAAAACCGGTTTTACGCCTTGCTCATTGACCCGGTGAATGGCCAGTACGCCTTTCAGTATTACAACGGCGGTTTTACCTCCCTCATCAATTGGACGGCAGATTCAAGCATCAACACCGGCACGGCGGTCAATACCCTGAAGGTGCGGCGCGAAAACAGCGCCTCGCAGAGCGTTTTCACTTTGTACGTCAACGGCAAATTCCTGAATGTGGCGGTAGATAACAACTCCATTCCGGCAGACCAGTACTTTGGGGTTATCAGTTACGATAGCTCCGGCTTTAGCGATACGACTTACTTTGACAACTACGCCATTGCTCAGGAAACCGTGTTGTACCAGCACGATTTCAGCGACCCGCAAAACGGCTGGCCCACCGGCAGCGCGGCCGGCAACTCCTGCACCTTTGCCTACGCCTCGTCGGCAGAGTACCAGGTAGCCGCCGCTGCCGATTACGCCTGTATGGCGATTAACGGGCAGGCAAAAAATGCCACCTTCGAGGTCAGCGCCCGGCGCGATACTTTGCCCGGCACGTATGCTTACAGCGTTTTGTACGGCCCAATGTTCGGCGCTGCCGGCGATTTCTCCAGCTTTTATGCCCTGTTTGTGGAGCCGGACGGTCAGCAAATTGCCGCCTACAGGTACATCTCACCCACGTGGACGCTGCTGGGCGACGGCTGGATTACCGCCACCACGGTCATCAGTCCCAATCTGGGCGCCAACCGCATTCGGGCAGAAAACGACGGCCCCTTCATCACCGCCCAGGTGAACGGAACCTACATTGACTTAACGCCCAACTCCTCGCCTGGCACAGATTACTACGCCCTGGACACAAACTACAACACTACCCCGCCCGGCGATTACTATGGCATCATCTCGGTGGCCTTCCCCACATCTAACGTGACCAGCTACTATGATGATTACACAGTCATCGGCTGGCAAACGTTGACTATGAGCAGCATCGGCCCGTCGCTCCGACAAGGCCGCGCCGTAGCCTTGCCGCCCGGTTTCGGCCCGCCGTAAAATTAGTGTTCAGTTAAGCGCAGGCATCCATACAGCGATTACTTGAGAATACAGAGCTTTGTGCATTTCTGTGGCGCTCTGCGTTCCCCGAATAGATGCAAATATGGTTTGATGGATAACGCGGGTTTCATCGAGATTTCAGGAGTCTCGTCTCGGGACCTGCATTTTCCTGAAACTGAACAGCTTCGTTATATGTAGCCCTTGCAAATATACTTGAGCAGGGTGTTGCACAGCTCTTCAAATTGAAGCTGGCCTTCCAAAAAGCCTTCGACACCGGGGTACTCGCGTACCATAAACGGGCGGGCCAGCTTTCTGATTTGGAACATAGCCTCCAGCGCCACCGGCAGCGCCACCCGATTTTGGCGTAGCGTTCGCCCCAGCGATTCTGCCGCCGTTGTGCCGTTTGGCAATCCGTGCTGTTCGGTAGTGCGCAGCAAGGTCACAATTTGACGCATCTGCTCCACGGTCTCGGTATCGAGACCCATTTCTTGCGCTTTGCCGGTTATCGCTTCCCAGCGATGGCGTAAATGCGTTAAAACATCCAGGCCGGTTATGTTCATTTTCGCGCTCCGAATTACAATTGAATGGGTGAACGCCATGTCACAGAATTTTCGATTATTCATTGCCGTAAATCTGCCCCAAAGCTTCAAAGCGGCGTTGGCGCAGGTGCAAAATCAACTTAATCAGATGCGGGCCGTGCGCTGGACCAAACCGGCCCACATTCACCTGACGCTGCAATTTTTGGGCGATGTCCCGGTTGGGCGAGTTGACGCTATTGTCGATGCGCTTAACCAGACGGCGCCGTCTGTGGCGGCGTTTGACCTGTCGCCGGCCGGGGTGGGGGCCTTTCCCGGCCTCAAGCGTCCCCGCATTATCTGGGTGGGGGTCGCCTCTTCTGCCGCCGAAGCGCCGGCCAGTCTGCATCGGGCCGTCATTCGGGCTACGCAAACGGTGGGTTTTACCCCGGAAGCGCGGCCCTTCAGCCCGCATCTGACCATCGGGCGGGTGCAAAAATGGGCCGGAAAAACTGATTACGCCCGCATTGCCGATATTATCACCCGCACACCCATAGAATCTGTCGGCGGGTTTACGGTGCGACGCATCAGCCTGGTCAGGAGTCAACTTAAACCGACGGGGCCGGTTTATACCACGCTGGCCGAAGTCCCGATGGGGGATTAGTTATTGGTTAATTGGAGATTAGGGATAAAACCGCCAATTACTAATCTCCAATCTCCACCTCAGCCTCCCCGTCTTTTGCCGAAGCTTCCACTTCCACCGCGCCTGTGGCCCGTTCCCGACGTGCCAGCAGTATTTCATAGCCTTTGAACAACCCCCCGCTTATCAGCAACGTCCAGCCGATGACGGCCGCTGCGCCCAGCAGTTGGGCGTTCATCTGTCCCGGCCAATCGATGGCGCGCCCGGCAGCGGCCAGCAAGCCGGTTACGCCTTGCCCGCTTACGCCCAGATAGGTTGCCTCTCCCACCGCGTTCCACCCGGCCCCGGCGGTGCCGTCGGCCGGCAGGCCAACCAGCAGCCAGCCCAAAACGCCCATCACTCCGCCGCTGACCACGCCGCCGGTAAAATCGACCAGCTTCAGGCGGTGGTCAACAAAATAAATGAGCAGCGGCGTCAACAGACCGGCCACGCCTCCGGCGGCCACGGCTTGCCAGGGCGCAATGAAGGGCGCGGCGGCGCTAACCAGCACCAGCCCGGCCAACCCGCCCCGTACCGTCATCAGCCCGTCGAAGCGCATCGTCGTAAATCGGCTGTACAGGGCGGCCAGCGTCAGCCCGGCGAAGGCGCCCAAAAAGCCGTTTAAGGCGGCTCTGGAAACCGCCACATTAACGGCGGTGGGAATGTGCCGGCCATTGGCGACGAAGGCCCAGCTCCACAAAACCAGCCCCAGCCCCAAAAAACCGAGCAGGGGCAGATGGGCCGTCGGCATGGGAATTTCCGCAAACTCGTCGCGCGCTTCAAGGGGAGACGCTTCCGGGCGGGCGGCCCGTTTCCTGAAGACGAACAGGGCGGTCAGGGTCATTGTGCCGGCCAAAGCGAAGGGCATAGCCATGCCGGCATCGACAAAACCGTGTCCCTGCCCCTGATTGATACCCAAATTAGCCAACCAACCCGCGCTCCACACCCAATTACCCGCGAGCGGATAAATCAGCGCGCCCGCCACCAGACCGAACAGAATTAGCAAGCGGGCCTCTACTTTTTGATACAGGGTGAAGGCGGGCATAACAACCGCTACCCCCAGCAAGGCTGCCTGTCGCAAAAACAAATCGTACACGCCGGGCGTAGCCGCCGGGCCAAGCAGCGCCCAGCCCCGCAAGCCGATAACGCCCCACGTCGGCCCGTAAGAAGGGGGCAGGGGCGACCAGTTCCAGTACAGTTCGGCAAAATCAGGGTGGGCATTAACTACGGCCAGCCCGCCAAACTGGAAGGCGAATCCGGCGGCAAAATAGGCTAAAACCGCCACGCCCCACACCACCAACGCGGTCACAGCCGCCTGGGGCGCTTCCCGGTGGGCGTTTGGCAGGGCGCTGCTCAGTAACAAAATGAGGCCCAGCGGCAGCAGCAGCAAAAATCCGGCGGTGCTGACCGACCGGCTCAAGGGCAAATCGGCGCCGGCAGTTTGGGCCAGAACGGGAGAGGCCGGCATCAAAAACAGAAACGCGCCCGCAGTCACGGTAGCGATGGGTAATCGATTGGTTTGTTTCACAGTACACTCCCCGAAATTTCCTTGACCTTTCTGCCGGGCATCATACCTCAAACGGCCCGGATTTGAAAGTTTGCCACTCCATCCACTTATGATACAATATGAGTAATTGTTCACCTGCTTCCGTCTTTCAACCCGTTTTGGACGGAGAACAACAAACTTGAAACATGAAAACCGAAACCCATTTTAAAAGGAGGCTGTTCTGGATTCCAAACGCACTGCCCAGTTGATTGTTGATGCCGCCGCCGATAAAAAGGCCGCCAACATTGTGATGCTGGATGTCCATGAGTTGACCACATTAGCCAGTTATTTTGTGATTTGCGAAGGTAACTCCGAGCGTCAACTCCGGGCCATTACCGACGGCATTTTGAAAGACCTTAAAGACGCGGATACGCTGCCTTTGAACAAGGAAGGCACCCCTGCCTCCGGCTGGATTTTGCTTGATTACGGTTCGGTGCTGGTTCACGTTTTTTCGCCGGCCCGCCGGCAATATTATCAATTGGAAGCGCTGTGGCAGGAAGCCGCAACGGTTATGAAAATGCTGTAATTTGTCACGCCGGAAGCGTGACCTTCGTCAAAACCGGAATTGCTTTGATGGGCAGGGCGGCCCGCGAGCCGCCTCGACAGAAATATTCATCACAGGGGCGCGATGCATCGCGCCCCTGTGGGTTTTCCAGGCAGCAAACCGGAAAAATTATGTTGTACAGGTGCAGAAAAAAGACCGGCGTAATTACTTGCGCCGGTCTTTTTTTGCAGGTGTGAAGGTCATTAGAGGCTGAAAGCCGAAGTAATCTCCGGTTTGGAACGGGGAGACGCCTTCGCTGCGCCCGGTGTGGCATTAATCTGCGGACTCTTACCCCAACCGCTGCTTGAATTCTTCCGTCAGGGCGGGCACGTATTTGAACAAATCACCCACAATGCCGAATTTGGCGAATTTAAAGATGGGGGCATCCGGATCCTTGTTGATAGCCACAATAATTTTCGAGGTCTTCATCCCGGCCAGGTGTTGTATTGCGCCCGAAATGCCGCAGGCGATGTACAAATCGGGCTGGACAGTTTTGCCGGTTTGGCCCACCTGATGGCTGTACGGAATCCAGCCGGCATCTACGGCGGCCCGGCTGGCCCCCATTGCCCCGCCCAGCGTATCGGCCAGGGCCTTGACCGGGGCAAAGCCTTCCGGCCCGGCCACGCCGCGCCCCCCGGAAACGATGATGGAAGCATCGTTGAGCGAGGCTTCGCCTTCGCCGCTTTCGTAGCCGATAACTTTGGTGACCAGTTGGTCTTCGGTTATCGGCACCTCGGCCTGATGCACCACACCGCTGCGGGTTGTATCCGCTTCCTGGGCCGGGAAAACCCGCCGGCGCAGGGTAGCCATGTGCGGTCTGGCCGGGCCAAAGGTTATTTTGGCGATGAGATTGCCCACCAGCGCCGGGCGGGTGGCGGTCAGGCTGCCGTCTTCAATCCCCAAATCAATGCAATCGGCAGCCAGACCGACGCCCAGTTTGGCGGCCACAAACGGAGCCAGTTCGCGGCCTTTGTTGCTGGCGCCCAGCAGCAGGGCCGCCGGTTGATGTTCGCGGGCCAGATGGGCCAGCGCGGCCCCGCAGGCCTCCAGCCGGTAGTCTTTCAGCGCGGGGGCATCGGTTACAAGAGCCTCGTCCGCGCCATAACGGATGGCCGTGGCGGCCAGGTCGGCTATACCATCGCCCAGCGCAATCGCCACTACATTGCCGCCCAGTTTGGCGGCCAATGTGCGGGCCATCGCCACTGTTTCCCACGAAATACCGTCAACTTCGCCGCGCAAATGGTCAATCCAGACCCATACGTTATTTGTCATGGCATCCTCCCTTATATCACTTTCTCGGCCAGTAATTTCCCGGCCAGTAATTTGGCGGCTTCCGCCGGTTCGCCTTCAATCAGTTCCAGCGAAGTTTCCTGCGCCGGCGGCAGGCCCACTTCCGGCCACTGCACCTGAGACCCCGCCGCGCCAACTTCATCGGCGTTCAGGCCCAGGTCGGCCAGCGTCCATGCGGGAATTTTGGCTTTGTTGGCCTTGCGAATGCCC
>JAJRUC010000061.1 GCA_024278015.1 Chloroflexota bacterium | reverse complement strand
GACGCTGGTTATCAGCCAGCCGCCCGGTTCGGCCTGTTCGTACATGCGTTGCAGTAATTTTTCCTGGTCCGGGCGGCTAAAATAGTACAAAACGTTGCGACAAAAGATAACGTGAAAGCAATTTTGAAAGGGCCACGGGGTGCGCATCAAATTCAAACGGCGAAAGGTACACATTTTTTTGATGCCGGGGTCAATGGCCCACTGCCCCAACCCCACCGCGTGAAAATATTGCGCGCGCAGGTGAGCGGGCACTTTTTCCAGCCTTCGTTCCACGCAAATGCCCTGTTCGGCTTGCTGGAGCGCAGTTTGGCTGATGTCTGTGCCCAGGATGGCGGTTTGCATTTGCGCGCGCTCCAGGCCCAGGGTGTCGGCTAAAATCAGGGCGATGGAGTAGGCTTCGTCGCCGCCGGCTGCCGCCGCGCTCCAGATTCGCCACGGCTCTTGCGGCGGCAAAGCCGGTATAACTTCTTCCCGGAAAAATTGCATCATCTCCCGCTCCCGAAAAAAATAGGTGTGATTGGTAGACACGGCGCAAGCTATTCTAACGGGCAAATTCGGAAAATCTCGCTGTTGCAAATGCCGGTCCAGTGCTGCCAGCCCGGAAATATCCAGTTCCCAGCAAAGTTTTTTAAGGCGCTGGTACAGCGAAAGGTGTTTGCGCGGCGGAAAGTGAAGCCCGGTGTGGTCATAAACCCATTGCCGAATGGCCTCAAAATGTTGCTTTTCCGTATCGGTCATCAAATGTTGCAGGTTGTTTTGTGTTGAGTATTGATTCATTGACATTGTCATTGGCAGTAGCATCGTTAGTTATTCACTGTTCACTATTAATTGACAAGTCGTTCGCAATCCAGGGCAATGGCTACTTCGCCGGAAGCGAGCAGGGCGCAGCCGGAGCCGGCCCGAATGTCCTTGAGTTGTCCTTGCAACGATTTCATCGTCACCTGTTGCTGGCCGATGACTTCATCAACCGGCAAGCCCAAAACGCCTTTGCTGGTACGCACGGCCACCATAATTTGCTCGGTCAGGGGCCGCGCCGGCGCGCCGGTCTCTTCATAAAATTGCCGCAACCGGCACACAGGGAGCAGTTCATCGCGCACCCGCACCATTTCAATGTTATCGGATGAGGCGCGGGTCAATTGCTCTGCCTGCGGCTGAAAGACCTCGCTCACCACCTCAACCGGCACCACGTACAGCCGGTTTTGGGCGCGAACCACCATCCCGTCCAAAAAAGCCAGCGTCAACGGGATGTGCAGCGTAATGCGGGTTCCCGAACCGGCCTGACTCTCCACCGAAATTCGCCCCCGCAGCGCCTGAATGGCCGTTTGCACCACATCCATGCCCACGCCGCGCCCGGAGAGATTGGAGACTTCGGCTTTGGTAGACAGGCCGGAATGGAAGATGTACGTCCACACAACGCTGTCATCCGGCTCTTCATTGTCGCCCAGCAGCCCTTGTTCTCTGGCCCGTTCCAGGATTTTTTCGCGGTTCAGCCCTCGCCCGTCATCGGCAATAGTCAGGCGAATTTCCCGCCCCTGCTGCCCGGCAGAGAGGGTAAGCCGGCCTTCTTCCGGCTTGTCCGCCGCCAATCGTTCTTCAACCGGCTCCAGACCGTGGTCAACCGCATTGCGAACAAGGTGCATAAGCGGGTCGTGCAGTTCGTCCACCAGCACCTTGTCAATTTCTGTGTCGCCCCCTTCCGTCTTTAGCGCCACCGGCTTGCCCGTTTCTTTAGACAGGTCACGCACCAGGCGCTGCATGCGCTTGAATACGCCATTGACGGGCACCAGGCGCAGCCCGGAAGCCAAATCCTGTAATTCGTGGATTAACAATTCCAGATTATGGGCGGCGTTGTCAAACCCTTCCAGTTCCAGCCCCTGTAAATCGGGGTGATGGGTGACATTACCGGCTAACAATCCCAATTCAGCTACTAAATCCAGTAATTTCGAGACTTTATCGGCCTTAACCCGCAACAAAGTGTCTTGTTGAACGTCGGTTGCCTTGCTCATTCGTCATTCTCCGAATAATTATGCGCCTGGGCCAACAGCTTCAGGGCGGGCGATTCGATGGTTGCAGGTGGATAGAAAAAGGGGCGGTCATTTAAAATTGCGTTAATGGCCTGCGACAATAATCGGGATAATTGTTGTTTGGGGATAAATCCGACGGCGCCGGCCAGTTGCCCTTGTTGCCGAAACACGTCGTGGGCAAATACGGAGATGAGCAAGACCCGCAGGCGCAGCGACTGCTGTTTCAATTGGCGCAACAGGGCAAAGCCGTCCATGTGGGGCATCAACACGTCAACCACGGCCAAGTCCGGCTGCAACTCTTTTATCAAGGCCAACGCCGCCTGACCATTATCGGCCTGGCCCACAACGGTCACATGGCCGGTTCTTTCCAGCAGCAAAACGATATTTTTTCGGATCAGGGCATGGTCGTCTACCACAATGGTGCGCAATATTTTTGCTTCCATGCAGTATGTATCGGAATAATGGGCGCATTACTTAATGGGGGAAAACCCTACTCTTTTTGAGGGGAGAGACAGCCAGGGTACGCCCCCTCCCTGACCCTCCCCCTGCGAGGGGGAGGGGATATTCCCCTTCCCTTTCAGGGACGCGAAGCGGTTTCTTCATCAGGGGGCAGGGGGAGGGTGAAATTGTCATCAAACGACTGTTTTGTTCAATGCCAAACTGGTGGCTGTATCGTTACAATCTTTATTGCAAAAACGCCTAACGACATAGACAGGCTAAAAACCAGGCCTCTCGAAAGCCCGTGTCGCACGGTACCTGACTACCATAAATTACCCCCGAAAAAGCCGACCCCACCGCGAAATTCTAACCAAATTCATGCGAAATCCCGGGTTTGCCGGTGAACTTTTCTCTTGAAAAAAATATCCGTTTGCCCTTATAATGGCTAGTGTAACTATTCAGCCTGATGCCACAATTATCTCAGGATGCCTGATGCCTATTCAGGTCCATCCGGGACAGGAGAGCTTTGACGAGCTTCTCCAAATGCAAGAGCCACATCGGGTCACACCTCATTTCCTCAATTCCATCCCTCAAAATGGTGTTGAGGAATATTTTTTTCTGGGACCGGGAGGAACAATATGTCACTTCGCTTGCTTGTATTAAAGTTAATGAGCTTAACTACTGTATTGAGTATGCTGCTCTCGCCGTTGAGCCCGCTGGTGGGCACGGCGCTGGCTTCCGCACCGAGCGAGGCACCCGCCGTCGCCCCGCAGAGCGCCACCGGCGTCCTTTTCCGCACCACGGTGACGTTGCGCCAACCCACCGACCGCGCCCGGCTGGACAAGCTGGGCGTGGTAGTCTTGGAGACATTTGCCGCCGGTGGCGACGAAACCGCGCAGGTGTTGGTCACCGCCGACCAGCTGGCAACGCTGGCGCGCTTGGGCTTCGACCCCCGCGAGACGGACAGCGTGACGGCGATGCTCGACCGCCGTCCGAATGCCTTGCTGGCGCCGTTGGCAGCGAAAGCCCGCGCCACCGAAGTCGCGCTGGCAACCGGCGACACCCCCCTCTTCCGCTCGCTCGAAGCCGCCGCCGAACCGCTGACCGACCTGCGCACCACGGTGCAATCGTTGAACGCAGAACAACTCGCCGCCGTGACCGGGCTGACCAGCAACGATGATGATGCCGACGGGCTGACGAACACGCAGGAAATCTGGTGGTGTACCGACCCCCTCAACGCCGATAGCGACAACGACGGCGTGAGTGATGGCGATGAAGTGGCCGCCGCCAAAGCCTGGTTGAATAATTGGACGGACAGTTACCCCGCCAGTGGCAAACCCTTCCCCGGCTGGCCCCCCGACCACCCCGGCTGTTACGACGACGATTACGACGGCG
>JAJRUC010000060.1 GCA_024278015.1 Chloroflexota bacterium | reverse complement strand
CCGCGTCATCACCGATGTCACTGAATACGAAACCTACCGCGATGACGCAAATTGCGATGCCACCTGCGCCGGCTACCTGGGCGTGCGCGTTGACTGGATTATTTACGACACCGCCGGCAACACCCTCATCAAAGGCCAGGAGCTTGGCGGCCCCGGCCCCTACAAAGGCGAAGACAACCCCGGCGTTGAAGGCGCAGACGTGCGCGTTTCGCTGTACCACAAAGTAGTAATCTGGGACCCCATTTACGCTGCCATTGTGCCCAACGGTTATTTTACCATTCAAGCCTCTATTGTTATGCGCAACGAAGGCGGCCAGCCCATTACCGGCGCCCCCCCCCCATTTGAAGAAGGGACCGGCGGCGGCGCAGGGACCGGCGGCGGCACGTCCAGCACAAACCCCGTCATTGAAATACAGGACGGCAACAGCCATCCCGCCGGCTCGCTCATTTATTTACGGGTCCGTTTTCATGACCCCGGCACAACCTATCATATCTATGTTGACGGCGTGTTGGTTGGCCCCGTCACCACCGATGCCCAGGGCAACGGCATTATCCCCTACACCATCCCCGTGGATAAAGCGGTGGGCACATACACCATCGAATCCAAAACCCTGGCCGGCGCGCAAGTGGCCGTCAACTCGCTAACCGTCACCCGTTCCACTATTCCGGCCATCCTGACCAATGGCGATGTGTGGCCCCTGGGCAGCCTGCTGGAATATAATCTGGTGACGCACGGCCCCAACACCAGCTACAACATTCAAATGACCAAAGGCGTCGATACCCAAACCCTGCCCCCGCTAAACACAGACCCCAGCGGCAATTCGTTGAGTACGGGCAGCTACATCATCCCCAACGACGGCTCGGTGGCCGCCGGTGATTGGGTTATCCGGAGTATTGCCACCAGCACCGTGGTTGCCAGCCGCACCCTCACCTTGCAACAAGGCTGCATCATTGTAGACCAAAGCGCCTGCGGCGACGTGGTGACTGTGCCCAATGGCGTTTACATTAGTATACTGCTCGATAAACACGCCTACAACCGGCTCTACATTCTTAAATTCGATGGCGTAGCCATCGATTCCAGCGTACAGACCGACAGCAACGGACAGGCCATCCGGGTATTCCGGATTCCCCTCACCCAGGCCGACGGCACCTACGCCCTGACCACTGAAGACGCCAATAACCCCGGCTACGGCATCGCCACCACAAATATAATTGTCAACACGCCCAATACGCCCTTCATTTATGTGGACGGCGGCTACAAGTGGCCGGCGGGCAGCGCCATCACCTTCCAGCTTCGCAAGCACACGCCCGGCGTGCAGTACGACATCTTCTGGGAAGATTCGGTCATCATTACCACCGCCCAGGCCACCGACGGCGGCGGCACCGCCAGCCTGAAATACACCATCCCGGTTGATACCCCCCAGGGCTTTACCTACACCCTGCAATCGAAACCGCACGCCGCCACGCCCGTCCCCGGCTCGTACACCGCCCTCAGCCCGGATATTGAAGTAGTACCCCAACCCTACCTTAAAATTGCGGAAGGCAGCCCGCAGGTGCCGGGCGCCACGGTGACGGTTGAGTTGCACAATCACAACATCAACAGTCCATACGCTGTTTATGTGGAAGAACCGGGCCTGGCCGCGCCGGGCCGCGCCCTGCCCGGCATTCCCGTCATCACCAACGGCACCGGCGGCGGCAGCCTTAAATACGATATTCCGGCCAACCTGCCAACCGGCAACGTCATCACCATCACTTCGTACCTCACATCGCAATCGCCGTACACCGCCACCGCCCAAACCACGCTGGAACTGCTGGCCGCAGATTTGCAAATTGCCGGCATCATTGCCCCCGACAAGCCGGTTTTCAATAGCGATGTGCCCATCACCGTCACGGTCATCAACGCCGCGCCGGTAACAATCACCAACAAATCCTTCGATGTGGATTTGTACATTGACCCGGCCGGGCCGCCCAACCTGGGCCGCGCCCTGCCCCCCGGCGATTTAAAAATCTGGCTGCAGCCGCCGATGGCCTACAGCGAAACCCGCACCTTCACCGTGGCCGTGCCCATTTATGGCGCCTCTGACCACATCATTTATGCCCGGGCCGATACCTCGGACCGGATTGAAGAAGGGTCGCTGGAAGACAACAACCTGGGGTTTGTGACGGTGCTGGCCAACACCTGCGAACTGCAATACACCGCCTCTGCCTTTGAGCCGGCCAACGTGATTGCCTATGGAGACGCCGCCCCCCCGGATGTAATCAGGCAAGACCCGCGCATCCGGCTGACCAGCGCGGGCGGCAACACCGCCGTCACCGATGATACCGCCGCCGGCAACGGCCATTACCTTGTGTACCGGCCCATGACTACCACCAACGTGGTTGTCATTCAACCCATCAATTTTAACGATTACACGGTGGGGTCATACGGCGGCAGTCAGGATAACGGCAACTTTCAAATTCAGGACGGCGGCGCCACACTGCGCGTCTACGGCAACGCCTGGAAGAAAATCGACTTTCCGTACAATGTGACGGCCAACACCGTCATTGAGTTTGACTTTATGAGCCCCACCCAGGGCGAAATCCAGGGCATCGGTCTGGATAACGACACATCCAT
>JAJRUC010000059.1 GCA_024278015.1 Chloroflexota bacterium | reverse complement strand
GCAATCTCATTTTGGGTAGTTTGAATTTGATTATGAAGCCGCACCGGAATATCTGAAGCGCCATAGCCGGCAGCTTGCTCTTCCAAATAGCCCAGATTATTTTGCAAAATAACCAGCCGCCGCCGGCGCGAGCCGGCAGTGGGCGTTAAACGGAAATATCCTTTGGAAACGAGAACGCCCAGCAAACCAATCAAGGCGGCGATGATGGTTGCCAGCGCCCCTGTCAAGGCCACCCCGCCGGGCCGGTCGATGAAGGGCGGGGGGACGGGCGTGGCCGTTATCCCCGTCCCGGAAACCACTTCGATTTGGAAGGTGCGTATCCAGCCGGGGCGGACATCATCGCCCAAATAGACCTTGAGCGCAAAGGTGTGCAGGCCCGTATTTTTGGGGGCCACCACAAACCAGGCCCACAAGGTGGGGTCCGCGTCAATGCTCAGGTCTACCTGTTGACTATCGGGCTGGATGGCCTCAATGCCGAATGTGGGCGACGACAATTCCATGCGCATCACCTGATTGACCAGAATGGTGGCCCGGTACGTTTCTGCCCGGCCCACAATGGGCGGCGCATCGGGGGGGATGATGATGCGGTCAAACAGCACGGGCGTGGTTGAGGCCAGTTCGGGCGGAATTTGCACCAAAATTCTCACCACGTCGCTCGCTTCGGGGTTGATGCGCAAGGGATATTCGACATTAATTTCACCGTAACGATCTTGCGGCGCGGGGTCGGTTACGCCTTGCGCCACTTCGGCTGGCCGGGGGCGGCGCGATACGGTGGGCGTTACAAAATTGATGGCGGCAGTCACGCTGACGGGGGGCGTGGCGGTGGAATTATGCGCGGCCAGCGGAAAACAGGCGCTGACCAAAACCAGCGACACAATCAATATGGCCCACACAGTAATTTTTTGGCGATGCGCGGTCTTACGTTTCATCGTACCCTTCCTTCCCGCTTTCTTTTTCCGGCGGCCCGGCCTGAACAGTCTGCAAAAAAGCGATTGCCTCAGCCGGGGTACTCACCTGCCCAATAGCCTGGGCTTCGTTGAGCCGGGCCAACAGCCGGCCGATTTGCGGCCCCGGCGACAAGTCCAGATGCGCCATAACTTCTGTGCCCGTCAACAGGGGAACGGGTCCGGGGTTAAAATACGCCCGGCATATCCGCAACACCACCTGAAGCAAGCGCGTCCAAACGGCGTCGCCTTCTCCCGGCGGGTAAATGCCCAAATGGTCAATGAGCGAAAAGACGGCAATGGCCGGCGCCGCGTTGCCGGTGTCTCGCAAAAAACGGTGGATGGCCCGCTTGCTGACGACGGGTTGATTAACCAGCAGCAGCGGGCGCATATGATGCAGCACCGCCGTTTTTACAAAGCGAATGGCCTGCACGCTAAAATGCAGGCGTTCCATTATCTGTTGGGCAGTGGCCGCCCCCTCTTGCGGATGCCGCCAAAACCGAATCCGGCCGTCGCTGCCCTGCCGTGCCGTGGCCGGTTTGCCGATGTCGTGCAACAGGGCAATCATCGGCATCAGGGCGCTTCGTTTTAAATTGCCGGCCAGTTCTTCGGCAAAATAGACGCGCAGCAATTCCAGCACAGGCGCTAAAGGGGCCAGGTCAGGGGTATCGAAAGGGAAAATTGCCGCCCAGCCGTTTAGCACCGTCATCGTGTGTTCAAATACGGGCCGATAATGCGGCGCAGACTGGGCCACGCCCTCCATTGCCACGGCTTCCGGCAAAATGCAAGCCAGCGCCCCTGGCCGGCGCAATTGGTTAATAGCCCCGCCCGGTCTGGAACCCTGAAGCAGTTTCAACAGTTCATCGCGCACTCGCTCCGGCGAAACGCGGGCCAGGCCGGGCGCGGCGGCCCGCATCCGGCGTTGCGTTTGGGGGTCGATGGTAAAATCCAGCGCCGCTGCCAGGCGCACCCCGCGCAAAATGCGTAACGGGTCGTTGTTGATGGCGGTCTCACTCGCTACGCGAATTAACCTGGTGTCCAGGTCATCGTAACCGTGGGTCGGGTCAATCAGTTGCGGGTTGTCCGCATCCAGACGCAGGGCCATGGCATTGATGGTGAAATCACGGGCCGATAAATCGGCGGACAAGGTATCTCCCCGGAAAGAGGCAATATCCAGATAGCGCCGGTCAGGGAAGATAACGCGGCCCACATCGCGGCCGGCATCCAGCGGAAAGCAGGCCGCGCCCAGCGTATCGGCCAGTTGGCGGGCAATTTTCAGGGCGTGCCGGGGAACCAGCAAATCGAGGTCGGCTTCGGGGGCAAGCGCCCCCAGCAGGCCATCGCGCACTGCGCCGCCCACCAGATACACGGCCCCCCACCCGGCGGGCCAGACAGCCAAAACCTGTTTCAGCAAATTGTGCTGAAACCACAGGTTAAACCGGGCGGGCTGTCGATGGGCCAGGCCGTTTTCGTCTACAAAGACCATGCGGGGAATATCTTTGGGGCAGGTGCGTTTTGCCGCCCGATACGCTTCGGCGGCGTTGGCCCCAACCCCCACCGGGCGGGCGCGTACCAGGGCCACCCATCTATTTTTGTATGGCGTCAAGTTCGCGGGGACAGACATCGGCGGGCAAAACTACCCCATGTAGGGCGATACGGTCACATCAACGCCCAGGTCATCGCAAACGCCGTCAAGCGCCTGCCGCCACGTCTGAAAATTAAATTCCGGGGGAACCAGCACCACCGCCGACATTTTGAACAAGGGCGTGCCGCTCATGGGGGCTTTCACCACATCGGTATCCATCGTTTCGATGTTGATTTTGTGTTCGGCCAGATAGTGGGCCAGTTGGTGAATAATGCCCTGATGGTCGGCGCCCTTGACGGACAATTCGTAGGGAATACAGCCGGCATATTTGGCGGAATGGCCGCGCCGGGTTTCGCGGGTGGTTACTTTAAAGCCCTCATCGCGCAATTGCCGTATCCCTTCGCGCAGAGGGCCGAAGCCTGCATCTGCAACTGAAACCATCATCAAAAGGGCAAATTCACCCCCCAGACGGGCCATACGGCTGGCCTCTACATTACCTTGATGCTCAACCAGCAGTTTGGTTACCCGCTCTACAATGCCGGGCCGGTCCGGTCCGGAAACAGTTACCACCAGATGTTTTTGCATCGTTTTCTCCTTCAGGACTTACGCAGTTGCAGTAAATCACGGTGTTCTACCTCCTCCCCGCTTCGCGTCCCCCGACATCGGGGGAGGAGCTAACTTCCCCCCGCTTGAGGGAGGACTGAAGGGGGTAAAATGCCGCAAATGCGTAAGTCCTGTCCTTTTGACTATGTTTGACGCGGCTCAAAGAATCCAGTTATCGTGTACTTTGCCGTTGACTGCATGCACCAGTTGCCCGTCAGCCACCAGGTTGCGGACAGCCTGCATATATGGGTACATAATAGCATCTTTTTCCAAAAATGGAACATGCTGCCGGATTAACTCGTAGGCGGGTTGCGTGCCTCGCCCCAGTTTGGCCTGTTTACCCAGCGCCTCCCGCCGAAAATCAATGCCCTGGGCTGCTGCCATCAATTCGATGCCCAGAATATGCGCCACGTTGGTGATGACCTGCCGGGTTTGCAGGGCCGCCGTGGCCCCCATACTCACGTGGTCTTCCACGTTGGCCGAGGTGGGAATGGTGTCTACGCTGGCCGGGTGCGACAGCACCTTGTTTTCAGCAGCGAGCGCGGCGGCGGTATACTGGGTAATCATAAATCCGCTGTTCAGCCCGCCGTGTTTAATGAGAAACGCGGGCAGCACGTGGCTGTTGCTGGATTCGTCGGTCAGGCGCATCACCCGCCGCTCGGAGATGTTGCCCAGTTCGGTCATGGCCATAGTCAAATAATCAAGGGCGATGGCGAGGGGTTCGCCGTGAAAATTGCCGCCGGAGATAACGTCGATATCGCCTGTTTCGTCATCAATGAAAAGAAGCGGGTTGTCGGTTACGGCGTTGAGTTCGATTTCGAATACCCACCAGGCGTAGGCGATGGCGTCGCGCACCGCGCCGTGAACCTGGGGGATGCAACGCAGGGTGTAGGCATCCTGCACGTTGTGGGGGTCGTGGTGGCGGGTAAATTCGCTGCCCGCCAGTAATTCGCGCAAATAATTGGCGCAATTTGTTTGGCGCGGAAAGGGGCGCAAATTATGAATCCGTGGGTCGAAGGCGAGGGGCGTGCCGTGCAGAGCCTCCAGACTAAGACAGCCGGCAATGTCCGCCACGCGGCTAAACATTCGGGCGCGGTAGCTTTCCAGGGTGCCGACGGCGGCCATCACCGATGTGCCGTTGGTCAACGCCAGGCCCTCTTTGGCCGCCAGGGTAACGGGGGCAACGCCCGCCCGGCGCATCGCTTCGGCGCCGGGCAAAATTTCGCCGCAATATTCGGCCTCCCCTTCACCGATGAGCGCCAGCGCCATATGGGCCAAAGGGGCCAAATCGCCGCTGGCGCCCAGCGAACCCTTTTGCGGAATGACAGGATGCACCCCCGCGTTGAGCATATCAAGCAGGGTTTGCAGGGTAGACAGCCGGATGCCGGAGTGCCCCCGGGCCAGGGTGTTGGCCCGGATGAGCATGATGGCGCGGGTGGTGGGGATGTCGAAGGGGTTGCCCACGCCCACGGCGTGGCTGGCGATGATGTTTCGCTGGAGGGTTTCCACATCGTCCGGGGAGATGATGCGGTCTTTGAACGCGCCGAAGCCGGTGGTGATGCCGTAGGCAATTTCACCCCGCGCCAGCAGGGTTTGCACCGCCTCGGCGGCCCGGATAACGGCCTTCCCGGCGGCGGCGGTCAATTGCACCGCAGGCTCGCCGGGCCGGCCGTAGGCCACGGTGACAACTTGTTCGATGGTCAGGCTTTCGCCGTTGAGGATAATTGGTGATTGGTTATTGGTCATTGGTTCTCGTTTTTAGTTATGGGTAATTGGTTGCTACTGTATTATACCGGCGTATCCAGCACTGCCCGCACCCGCTTTGCCAGCTCATCCACCGAATACGGTTTTTGCAGAAAATTCGTCCCTTTGGCCAGATTGCCTTTATGGACAATATGGTTATCCGTATAGCCTGAAGCATACAAAATTCGTAAATCAGGGACGGCCGCCAACGCCTTTTCCGCCAGTTCGTCGCCGTTCATATTGGGCATAATCACATCGGTTATCAGCAGGTCAATCGAGACGTCAGCCCGCCCAAGCACGCTTAACGCCTCCACCCCGTCACCGGCAGGCAACACCCGATACCCCTGATGGGTCAGGGCCGCAACTGCAAACTCGCGCACGCCGGCATCATCTTCCACCAGCAAAATTGTTTCCGTGCCGGAATAGTCGTCGGCGGCAGTTGGGCGCGTTCCCGGCAACGGCGCGGCGCTGTCAGAAGAGGCAACGGGCCAGTAAATTTTGAAGGCCGTGCCAATATCAAGCTCGCTGTAAATATAGATACTGCCCCCATTCTGTTTGATGATGCCGTATACGGTTGCCAGCCCCAGCCCGGTGCCGCGCCCTTGCGCCTTGGTGGTAAAAAACGGCTCGAAAATCCGGCTTTTCACCTCGGCGGTCATGCCCGCGCCGGTATCACTGACCACAAAAAAGATGTGCCGTCCGGTTTGGCTATCGACGTGGCGGGCCACATAATCTTCATCCAGATACACCTGCCCCGTTTCAATAGTGATTTTCTTTTCGGCGGCAACAGCGGCGCGTTCTTCAATGGCGTCTCTGGCATTCACCACCAGGTTGACCAAAATCTGCTCAATCTGGACCGGGTCGGCGTTGATGCAAGGCAAATTGGGGCCATAATCCATTTCAATGTCAATATCCTCGCTGATTAATCGCCGCAGCATCGGTTCTATATTGACCACGGTGGTGTTCAGGTCAATAATTTCAGATTTGTAAATTTGCTTGCGGCTGAAGGCCAGTAGTTGGCTGGTGAGATTTTTCGCCCGGTTACCTGCGTTCAGAATACCTTCAAGATTATACCGAATCGGCTGGGCCTCTTCGGTTTTTCGCAACGCCAGTTCGGCATGACCATTAATGGCCGTCAGAATATTGTTAAAATCGTGGGCCACGCCCCCGGCCAGCACCCCAATCGATTCCATTTTCTGCATCTGTCTCAATTGCACCGTCCGGGCCAACAGTTGATGTTCCGCACCCCGCCAGCGCTTGATGCCGTTTCTGATGCGCCGCCCCCCCAGCAAAAGCCCCACTATCCCCAGCAACCACAGTCCCCCGCCGCCCACAACCACCGTTGTAATTTGCGCGCGTTCAATATCCCGCAACGGTGCCATCGGCACAGTAATGCTGATGCCGCCGCGCACATCGCCCACTTTATAGCCCTGCTGTTTGTGGCACTTCAGGCAAGCAGTTTCCACGTACAGCGGGCGCATATAGCGCATCACCTCTTCGGCATTGGCCCTTTCGATGGAACTGACTTCCGCCGCGCCCTGTTCAAATTGCAACAGCGCCTCAGTCTCCCACGGGTCGGCGGCATTTGCCGGCCGGATGGGCTTCAGGCTGGTGATATGTTGGACGGATGTGCCGTCTCGCATGCCCAGCTCGAAGACTTGCCGGGTCATGTAGGCCGGATTAAGGAGCGTCAATTGCTTGCCGGACGGGGTGACGATGTCTCGCTCATCCACCAAATCTTCCAGATACGGATTGGGCCGCACCGTCCCCGTCACCACGCCATACACCCCCCCCAGTTCCGCGTTCCAGCGCCGGTAGAGTACATCTTTTTCAAAAGCAGCCCGGGCGATAACCCGCGCGGTATTTTCGGTGTTTTGTTGTTGCCGCCACACATTCCAACTCAGCATCAGGATAACAGTCAGTGTCCAGAACAGGGAAATAGCCCACACGTAGCGACTAATACGCCGCAGCTCACGCTGCACCGATTGATTGTGTTGTTGCAAATAATCCTGTTCGCTGAAGCCCATTATCTTTATCCCGAAAAACAATAACACCGGGTCCGGTGTTATTCATAAAAAGTGTGACGCCACGTTTTATGATTATACCACTATTCGCCCTCGTTTCAACACCGTTTTCACCAGATTTTGCCCGAATTGATAAGCCGGATGTCGATAGTCATTCGCGCGGAGGATGAGCGCATCCGCCTGCTTGCCCGATTCCAGCGAACCGAGTCTGTCGCCCAGGCCGACGGCATGTGCGGCGTTGAGGGTGGCGGCGTTGAGAGCTTCGGCGGGGAGGAGACGCTGGTAGCGGGTGGCAATGGCCATGACCAGCGGCATGGAGGGGCACGGCGCGGAACCGGGATTGATGTCGGTGGCCAGGGCCAGGGCCGCCCCTGCGTCAATGATGGCGCGGGCATCGGCAAAGTGGGTGCTGCCGAGGTTGAAATTCACCGCCGGAATGACCACCCCCACGGTGGCGAATTGCGCCAGCGCGGCAATTTCGGCGGCGGGGGTCACATCCAGATGGTCCACGCTGGCCGCCCCAAGTTCCACCGCCAGCGACACCCCGCCCAGGGTTTCAAATTCATCGGCGTGCAGTTTGGGCGTTAAGCCATATCGCGCACCCGCTTCCAGCACCCGCCGGGTCTGGCCGGCATCAAACACGCCCGCTTCACAAAATACGTCGCAAAACAATTTTGAATTTTGAATTTTGAATTTTGAATTTTGATACCATTTCGCCACGGCGGGGAGCATTTCATCAATCACCAGCAAAATGTAATCATCGGTGCGGCCTTTAAATTCGGGGGGGGCAGCGTGCGCGCCGAGAAAGGTGGGCACGATGTCGGCGGGATGGGTATCGGCCAGCGTTTCAATGGCGCGAAGCATTTTCAGTTCGCCGGCGGTGTCCAGCCCGTAGCCTGTTTTTATTTCCACCGTGGTGGTGCCGAGCCGCAGCATCGCGTCCAGCCGGGCGCGGCTTTCGGCCACAAGTTGCTCCAGGCCGGCGGCCCGCACGGCCTTCATTGTGGCGGCAATGCCGCCGCCCGCCGCCATAATGTCCATATATTCCGCGCCCCTGATGCGCATTTCAAATTCGTCAATGCGGTCGCCGGCATAGACCACGTGCGTGTGGGCATCTACAAAACCGGGGCAGACCACTTTGCCGGAAGCGTCGATGGTTTCCGCCGCCGAAAACCGGGCGCGCAGGTCGGCGGTTTCGCCCACGGCCACAATTTCGCCGCCGGAAACGGCCAGCGCCCCGTGGGGGATGATGCCCACATCGCGCATGGCCGCGCCGCGTTTGGGGCCGTCGGGGCCGGCGCAGGTCACAAGTTGTTCGGCGCTGTGAATGAGCAGGTCGATTTTTTTCACAGGAGTCTCTTTTCACCCTCTCCCCAACCCTCTCCCTCCGGGGGAGAGGGCATGCCTCCTCCCCCTTTCAGGGGGGAGGATTGAGGCGGGGGTCACTTCAGTTTCTCTTTTCACCCTCTCCCCAACCCTCTCCCTCCGGGGGAGAGGGCATGCCTCCTCCCCCTTTCAGGGGGGAGGATTGAGGCGGGGGTCACTTCATCATTGGAATTTTTACGCCGTGTTTTTCGGCAAAGTCAATCGCTTCGGGGTAGCCCGCATCGACGTGACGGGCAACGCCCATGCCGGGGTCGCCGGTGAGGACGCGCTCCAGCCGACGCGCGGCTGCGGGCGTGCCGTCGGCCACGATGACCTGCCCGGCGTGAATGCTGTAGCCGATGCCCACACCGCCGCCGTGATGGATGCTGACCCACGTGGCGCCGTTGACGGCGTTCACCAGCGCGTTGAGGAGGGGCCAATCGGCAATAGCGTCCGAGCCGTCGCGCATGCCTTCGGTTTCGCGGTTGGGGCTGGCAACCGAACCGCTGTCGAGATGGTCCCGCCCAATCACAATCGGGGCGCAGACTTTGCCGCTGGCGACCAGTTCGTTGAATTTCAACCCGGCGCGGGCGCGTTCTCCGTAGCCCAGCCAGCAAATACGGGCGGGCAAGCCCTGAAACTCAACCTGTTCCTGGGCCAGTTTTATCCAGCGGGCCAAATGTTCATCTTCCGGGAAAAGTTCCAGAATCGCTTTGTCGGTTTCATAAATGTCCTGCGGGTCGCCGGAGAGTGCCACCCAGCGGAAGGGACCTTTCCCTTCGCAAAAGAGGTGGCGAATGTACGCCGGCACAAAGCCGGGATAATTTAAGGCTTCTTTCAGCCCGTTGTCGAATGCCCGTTGGCGCAGATTGTTGCCGTAATCGAAGACCACTGCGCCCTGTTTCTGCCAATCGAGCATGGCTTGCACGTGGGCGGTC
>JAJRUC010000058.1 GCA_024278015.1 Chloroflexota bacterium | reverse complement strand
GGGCCAACGCCCGCAAGGCGTTATCCACCGCAGCGTTATCGCGCTTTTGGCGCAAGCGGGCCAGCTTTGCCGTTTGCGTCTGCCGAATGGTTTCGTCAACTTGCAAAATATCAATATCGGGCTGCTCATCGGTTTGGAAGCGATTGACTCCCACCACCACCCGCTCCCGGTTTTCCACGGCGCGTTGGTGGCGATAGGCCGCCTCCTGAATTTCCCGCTGCATAAAACCCTGTTCAATGGCCGCCTGAGCGCCGCCCAGTTCCTCTATTTTGTCCAGATAGGCCCACACCCGCGCTTCAATTTCATCGGTCAGGTGTTCGATGAAATAGCTGCCGGCCAGGGGGTCGATGGTATCGGCCACGCCGCTTTCAAAGGCGATAATTTGCTGGGTGCGCAAAGCGGTTTGCACGGCCCCTTCGGTGGGCAGGCCCAGCGCTTCGTCCATAGAATTGGTGTGCAGGCTTTGGGTTCCGCCCAGCACGGCGGCCAGGGCTTGCAACGTGACTCTGGCAATGTTGTTGGCGGGCTGCTGCACGGTCAGGGTGCTGCCGCCGGTTTGGGTGTGGAAGCGCAATCGCAGGCTTTTGAGGCTTTTGGCCTGAAAGCGTTCCTTCATCAGGTTGGCCCAAATGCGACGGGCCGCGCGGAATTTGGCTACTTCTTCCAAAAAATTATTGTGGGCATTGAAGAAAAACGAAAGGCGGGGCGCAAATTCGTCAATGGGCAGGCCGACCTTGAGCGCGGCCTGCACGTAGGCAATGGCGTTAGCCATAGTGAAGGCCAGTTCCTGCACGGCGGTGCTGCCCGCCTCCCGAATGTGGTAGCCGCTGATGGAGATGGTGTTCCAGTAGGGGATATGCTCGCGGCAGTAGCTGAAGATGTCCGTTACCAGGCGCATTGACGGCCCAGGCGGGAAAATATACGTGCCTCTGGCGACGTATTCTTTCAGGATGTCGTTTTGCACAGTGCCCTTTAATTGTTGCGGGGTTACGCCCTGTTTTTTGCCCACGGCCACATACATCGCCAGCAGCACGGCGGCCGGGGCGTTGATGGTCATACTGGTGGATACTTTATCGAGGGGAATGCCGTCGAACAGGGTTTCAAAATCTGCCAGCGATGAAACGGACACGCCCACTTTGCCCACTTCGCCCAGAGCCAGGTGGTCATCGGCGTCGTAGCCAAGCTGGGTGGGCAGGTCAAAGGCGATACTCAGGCCGGTTTGCCCGTTCTTCAGCAGATATTTGAAGCGGGCATTGGTTTCGGTGGCGGTGCCGAAGCCGGCGTACTGGCGCATGGTCCACAATCGCCCGCGATACATGCTGGGCTGCGCCCCCCGCGTAAAGGGGTACTCCCCCGGAAAACCAAGTTTTTCCTGGTAATTTTCAGGCTGATTGTCTGCCGGCAGATACAGTCTGTCAACCGGAATGTCCGAGGTGGTTTTGAACTCCGGCTGTCGCTCCGGGTGTTTTTTCAGCAGGGGCGACAGGGTATTTTCTTGCCAGTGTTTTTTTTGGTCTTGCAGGTTGTTTGGCATAATTGCGCGCTCCACTTTATGATTTTCTCCCCCCTTAATCCCTGATAAAGAAACCGCTTCGCGCCCTCAAGAGGGGGGAGAATTTACTTCCCATCCTTGTAAAGGGGGGGATTGGTCTTTGACGCAATTCCAATCCATTGGCCGGTTATCAAGCTGTGGGTATTTACGGATAGACCCGCCCCAAGGTGCGGGGGAAGGGGTTTGTTTCCCGGACGTGATGGATGCCGCAAATCCAGGCCACGGTTCGTTCCACGCCCAGGCCAAAGCCGCTGTGGGGCACGCTGCCGTAGCGGCGCAGGTCAATGTACCATTTGAAGGCTTCTTCCGGCAGGTTATCCTGATGCACGCGCTCCAGCAACAGGGCCGGGTCAGAAATCCGCTCGCTGCCGCCGGTAATTTCGCCGTAGCCTTCGGGGGCCAGCAGGTCGACGCTTTTGCAAACTTCGGGCCGGCCGGGCCACGGTTCCATGTAAAAGGCTTTGCAGACGGTGGGAAAGCCGTAAATGAAGATAGGCTTATCGTACAGTTTGGTCAATTCCGTTTCGTGCTGCGAGCCGAAATCGCTGCCCCATTCGATGTCCAGCAGCGCTTTTGCTTCCGGGTCGGTGGTGGCCGCCCGAATTTCGGCCAGTTTGGCGACGGCCTCGTCATAAGAAACGCGCGGGAAGGGGGGCGTGATTTTTTCCAGCACGCTGATGTCCCGTTCCAGAATTTCCAGTTCGTCCCGGCACTGAGCCACACATTCCTGCACCACGGCGCTGATGAATTGTTCTTCCATTTCCATCAGGCCGTCCAAATCCTGATAAGCAGTTTCCGGTTCCAGCATCCAGAATTCGGTCATGTGGCGGCGGGTTTTGCTCTTTTCGGCCCGGAAGGTGGGGCCAAAGCAGTAAACCCGGCCAAAAGAGAAGATGTTGGCTTCGTTGTAAAGCTGGCCGGTTTGGGCCAGGTAAACGGAATCGCCAAAGTAGTCTACTTCAAACAGGGTGGTGGTGCCTTCGCCGGCGGCGGGAGTGAAGATGGGCGTAGACATTTCCAGATAGCCGTGGTCGTCAAGCCATTGTCGCATGGCCCGCATAGCGGTGGCCCGCACCCGCAAAATAGCCCATTGTTTTTTGGAACGCAGCCACAGATGCCGGTTTTCCATCAAAAAATCAATGCCATGTTCTTTGGGGGTGATGGGAAATTCTTCGGCAATTTGGGCTATTTGCAAATCAGTCACATCCAGCTCATAGCCCTGGGGAATGCCTTTGGCCCGGGGTTCGGCCTTGACGGTGCCGGTGACGATGATGGACGATTCCCGCGAAAGGCGTTTGCCCGCTTCAAAGACCTCAAGGGGCAGATTAGGTTTGAACATTACGCCTTGCACCAGACCGGAGCCGTCTCTGATTTGCAAAAACTGGAGCTTGCCTTTGCCGGTTTTGGCGTACAGCCAGCCTTGAATGGTCACTTCCTGCCCGACATAACCGGCGATTTTTCGGATTTGAATGGTTTCAGCCACGTCTTTTCTCCTTGACCGTGTATTTTCGTATGGTCATCATTATAACATAAGCCGCATAGCCGTCACAAAAACAAGGGCGAACAGTACGGGGTGTTTTAGCGACAGAAAACAGGGGCACGATGCATCGTGCCCCTGCAATATTTTATCGGTAAAATTACGCGCCGGCTACAGGTTTTTTCTATTTGGGCATACCGGCCAATTGATTGTAGGTGTTGGTGCCCATAATGCCGAAGTTTGAAAGCTCGGTGCCGGCGGCGGTAACGTTGTAATCCAGATTCCACAGGAAGGCCGTGCCCACCCAGCCCCAACTCTTCATCATTTGATAGGCCCGAATGGTGTACTGGGCCTGCTCGTCCAGCGAGTTTTCTGCGGCGAAGGGGAAGCGCCCGTCGTCGTAGCGCATCACCGGCCAGCCGAATTCGGTGGGCCAGATGGTCTTGCCGGCATCGCCGTTGTTGACCATAATTTGACGGTAGGTTTCCATCGTCTCCCGGAAGAAAAAACTGCGATGGTCGTCGTAGCCTTTATCGGGCAGGTTGCCTTCCGGCAGCTTGGCATCGGGTGGGTTGGCAAAGCCGCTGGGGTGCGCTCCAATGGCATCCGAATAATCTTTCAGGCCGTTGTTATACATTTCCTGCAAATACTGGGCGTCATCCATTGCCACGGGTGGCGGCGCGCCGGTGGGGGTCAACGCCCCGCTGATGACAACCATATTGGGGTCTGCCGCCTTGATGGCGGTATAAGAGGCTTTCAGCATTTCCATATACCGGGCCGGGTCCAGCGTTTCCCGTCCCCATTCGTAATCCATATTCTGCTCGTTCCACACCTCGATGGCCTGCACTTTGCCGGCGTAGCGGGCGGCCACCGCGCCCACAAACCGGGCGTAGGCCTGCGGGTCGGCGGGGGGGCCTTCCACACCTTTGTCGGTGTTGCCGGGACGCGCCCAATCCGGCGCTTTGGGGATGCTGAGCATCACTTTTATGCCCGCCGCTGCGTAGGCATTGATGCGGCCGTCCCAGCCGCCCCAGGAATAATTGCCGGGGCTGGGTTCGGCTTCTTTCCAGGGCATCTGGAATTTCACCCAGCGAAAGCCCATATTTGCTACCGGGGCCACGTTGCCGGGCACGTTCATGGGGTCAACCTGAATGCCGTAATCGAAGG
>JAJRUC010000057.1 GCA_024278015.1 Chloroflexota bacterium | reverse complement strand
GCCAGGGCCACCGAGGCCGTATCGCCGCCGGGGCGGGCGAGGCCGTTCAACACCATAAAGCCGACAATCACCACCGCCGTCAAGGCGGCTGCCGCGCCTGCAAAGGGCTTGAACCAGGCCGGCCACCTTGCTGAAGTTGCCGGCCGGCGGCCCGCATCCGCCTCAGACAGGGTGAACGGCCTGGGGGCCGGCACGCGGGGCAAGGCTTGCACCAGTAAAATTGTCTGTTGCAAGCTCTCCAGTTCGGCCCGCAATGGCGGCGAATGGCGCAAGGCCCGTTCAACCAGCCGGGCTTCGCCGGCTGTCGTTTGCTTGTCAATGTATGCCGAAAGGAGATTTCGGGCCTGTTCAATTACAATATCATTGTCTTCGTGTTTCATGGTGACACATCAACTATTTGGTATGCTATAGACGATATTGTTGAGGCAAAAGTTCCTCTTGCAAAAGAATATCTCTCAACTTTAATCTGGCCCGGCTTAATCTGGATTTAACCGTGCCCAGCGCCAGACCGGTGGCTGCGGCAATTTCCTGATAGCTCAACCCTTCCGCATCGCTTAAAACCAGCACCAGCCGTTGCTCCGGCGGCAGACGGTTGATGGCCTGCTGAAGCATATCGTTCAATTCCCGGCGCACCGACGCCTCTTCCGGGCGTTCTGCCGGGTCTTGCAAGTGGATGTTGTGGTCCGGGGCATCATCGTCGTCCGCTTCCAGCGGCTCGCTGGGCCGCCGTTTTTGATACCGCATCGTATCGTAGCAAGCATTTGAGACAATGCGCAACAGCCAGCCCTTGAACGACCCGCCGCGATACTGTTTAATGGCCTTGAACGCCTTGATGAAGGCCTCTTGCGTAGCGTCCGCCGCCGAATTGGTATCGCCCAGCAACCGACAGGCCACGTTGTAGGCCGGCGCTTGATAGGCCATCACCAGACGATTGAAGGCCGCCAGGTCTCCTTTTTGAGCCGCTTTGATGGAATCTTTTTCAGGCATCATGATAATCGAATCGGTTTTGAACGATGAATTTCAGAGCGTTGTATTTGACGAAGCATTAATTTTGATTATACTTGAGCTATCTGGGCCGAAGTGGCGGAACTGGCAGACGCGCACGACTCAAACTCGTGTGGAGTAATCCGTGTGGGTTCGATTCCCACCTTCGGCATTTGCAGAATTATACAGCATTATGGTCATTCGCCAAAGTCATGCGCCTGGTTCACAAGGGATGCCGGTTATCTTCCCTGTGAGGAAACAGGCCATTTTTTTTGTTAAGGATTGGGTATGCTTAAAAAATTACAACAACTTGACCGCAGATTACTTATCTTGCTGACCATCATTCCCGTCGGCTGTTTGGTAGCCATTATGGTGGGCGTTGCAGTGGGCTGGGTTTTTTTCCCCACCCAGGCGGCCACCGGCCAGATTGGCAGCATGGCGCCGCAGGAGATTGAGGAATACGTCAAAACGGTGGCGGCAGAGTTTGCCGAAGACGGCGACCTGGACAGAGCGCGGACGCGGCTGGCAGAGCTGGATATTCCCCGCCCGGAGCAGTATGTCGCTTTTCTGGCCGACCGTTACGTTCAGGAAGGCCGGGCCAAAGACGACCCCGACTTGTTGAACATCATCCGTTTGGCGGAGGCGTTGGGCAGCAGCACCCAAAGCATGATTGCCTATATTTCCACGCCCACCCCGCCGCCCACGGCCACATCGCCGCCCACCAACACCCCCTTGCCCACCGCTACCCCCACCCCCACGCCCGCGCCCACCAACACCCCGCAGCCGACAGCTACCACCATCCCCCCCACCGAGACCCCCGTTCCGGCAGACACGGCTACGCTCGCACCCACCCTGGGGCCGCCCACCGCCACCTTCACCCCCGCGCCGCCCACCGCTACCTCCACGCCCACCCCGCCCCCGATAGATTTCAAAATCGTCCAACAATTTATGTTGAGCAAACAAGAGAACGGCGGCTGTATGGGGAATCACAATATTTTCCTCAATGTTTTGGATGTAAATGGAACCCCTCTGTTGGGAGCCAGAATTAGAGATGTGCCGGCGCAATGGGTTGATATAGTATCGGGAGACCCTAATCGCAACGGGAAACTGCCTGAACCCTTCTTTAATTACGGCGTAAAGTTAGGAGAAGTTGATTTACAAAAGAATGGTTACAGTTTGCAAATTTCGGAATATCCTGTCGGAAATCCTGTTTCCAGTGAAACCAGTTTGGCCTTGTCCAGCGATGACCCTGGAATTGTAGTGAACGGTTTAATACCCATGCTGGCGCAAGCGGGCGGATACTGTAATAGCGAAGCGGAGTGTCTGTCAATGATAGGCTATGGCTCCGGCTCAAATAGTTTATGTTGGGGCCATTATTCTTATTACCTGGTCTTTCAGGCTACGCATCCGTTTTAAGCCGATGGCAGTTTGCGCCCCGAATATGGTTTCGGGGCGTGGTAGATTATACTCAACCGCATCATAAAATAACAGTAACTACTCAGGCATCAGAGATAAAGTTACCAGTTAGAGCGGTTTTGCCATTTTTTACCCCCCTCAATCCCCCCGTTGACGGGGGGAAGTGTTACATTCTCTCCCCCCTCGTGAGGGGGGAGTTACGCGAAGCGGTTGCTTCATCAGAGGGGGGGGTGAGTAGTTACAAATAACATGGATTTGCAGGAATGCGCCGGTTTTTGTAGGGGCGACTCTTGTGGTCGCCCAAATTCGGGCTGAAACACAGGGCAACCACAAG
>JAJRUC010000056.1 GCA_024278015.1 Chloroflexota bacterium | reverse complement strand
TTACCGGTTTGACCGGGCCGACGTCATCCTCTCGCTGGATGCCGACTTCTTTGCGCCCGGCCCCGGCCACATCCCCTACGCCCGGCAGATGATGGCCCGCCGGCGGGCCGGCAGCGACCCGCAGCAGATGAATCGCCTTTACGCCGTAGAGAGTACCCCCACCCTGGTGGGGGCCGCCGCCGACCACCGGCTGGCCGCGCGCGCCGACCAGATGGAAGCCCTGACCCGCGCCGTGGCTATTGCAGCGGGGCTTGATGTGCCGCCCCCCAATCAGCCGGATTTGGCCGATGTGCCCGCCAAATGGATTTCCGCCGTGGCCGCTGATTTGAAGGCGCATCAGGGCCGCAGTCTGGTGGTGGTTGGCGACCACCAGCCCGCCGTGGTACACGCCCTGGCCCACGCCCTGAACGAAACGCTGGGCAACGCGGGCCAAACCGTCATTTACACCGACCCGCCGGAGGCCGGGCCGGTTAATCAAACCGAATCGCTGCAAAATCTGGTTGATGATATGACCGCCGGGGCCGTTGACCTGCTCCTGATTCTGGAGGCCAATCCGGTTTACAGCGCTCCGGCCAACCTGAAATTTGCCGCAGCGATGTCGAAAGTAGCCATGCGGGTTCATTCCGGCCTGTACCGCGATGAAACCGCCATGCAGGCCGATTGGCATGTTCCCGCCCTGCATTATCTGGAAACGTGGGGCGATGTGCGGGCCTTCGACGGCACGGCCTCCCTCATCCAGCCCCTGATTGCCCCCCTGTACGGCGGCAAATCGGCGTATCAGATGATGGATATTCTGCTTGACGAGCCGGACCGCAACCCCTACGACCTGTTGCGCGAATACTGGGTCACTGCCGCCAGGCCTGCCAATTTTGAGACCTTCTGGCGGCAATCGTTACACGACGGCATCATTGCCGGCACGCAATTGCCCGCGCAAGCCGTATCGGCGCAGACAGACAACATCAAGGCCGCGCCCGTGGCCGCCCCCGATTTGGCGGCGCTGGAAATCAACTTCCGGCCCGACCCTTCGGTGTGGGACGGCCGCTTTGCCAATAACGGCTGGCAGCAGGAACTGCCCAGGCCCCTCACCAAACTGACATGGGACAATGCGGCCTTGCTCAGCCCGGCCACCGCCGAAAAACTTGGCCTGTCCAATGGCGATATGGTTGATATGCGCTATCTGGGCCGCGTGATTCAGGCGCCGGTGTGGATATGGCCCGGTCACGCCAATAATTCGGTGACGGTGCATTTGGGCTACGGCCGGCAGCAGGCCGGGCAGGTGGGCAGTCACGTCGGATTTAACGCCTATCGCCTGCGAGATACCGCCACGCCCTGGTTTGGGGCCGGGCTGCGCCTGAGCAAAACCGGCAAACGGTACGCCCTGGCTTCGGTGCAGGACCATTTCAGCATGGAGGGCCGGGACCTGGTTCGGAGCGCCACCCTGGCCGAATACCTGGCCCATCCCGAATTTGCCCAGGCGGCAGACCACGGCGATGCCATTTCGCTGTATCCGACCATTGAATACAAAGGCAACGCCTGGGGCATGACCATTGACCTGAACGCCTGCATTGGCTGTAACGTCTGTACCATGTCGTGCCAGGCCGAAAACAACATCCCCATTGTGGGCAAAAAGCAGGTCCTGAACGGCCGGGAAATGCACTGGATCCGGCTGGACCGCTACTACGAAGGCGACCTTGATTCGCCGGAAACGCATCATCAGCCGGTGCCGTGCATGCAATGCGAAAACGCCACATGCGAGCCGGTGTGTCCGGTGGCGGCCACGCTTCACAGCGTAGAAGGCTTGAATGAAATGACTTATAATCGTTGTGTGGGCACGCGCTATTGCTCCAACAACTGCCCGTACAAGGTACGCCGGTTCAATTTTTTTGCTTACAACGATTTCGGCAAGGATTCCAGCCTCAATTTGCTGGCGAATCCCGATGTTACGGTTCGCAGCCGGGGGGTAATGGAAAAATGCACCTATTGCGTGCAGCGCATTAACGCCGCCCGCATTGAGGCCAAAAAAGAGGACCGCGAAATTAGAGACGGCGATATTGTGACCGCCTGCCAGGGGGCGTGCCCCACGCAGGCCATCATCTTCGGCAATATCAACGACCCCGACAGCCGGGTGACAAAACTCAAGGCCGGCGAGCTGAACTACAGCCTGCTGGAAGAATTGAATGTTCGACCCCGCACCACTTATCTGGCAAAAATCAAAAACCCTAATCCCGAATTAGAGGACATGGCGTAATGCAATCATCAAAAACCGTACAGGATGCTGTCGAAGCGAAGCTGGCTACTCCGGTTATTGCCCGGGGGCAAACGTATGTCTCTGTCACCCGCAAAATCAGCGAAATAGTTTTAGCCAAAGATACGCCCCGAGGGTGGTTCGTGGGTTTTACCCTGGCCTTTGCCTTGTTGATGGGGCTTATGGTGGGCGCTGCCTGGTTGTTGCTGAAAGGGGTGGGCATTTGGGGCGTTACCATACCCATCGGTTGGGGGTTGGCTATTGTCAACTTTGTGTGGTGGATTGGTATCGGCCACGCCGGCACGCTCATTTCTGCCATTTTGCTGCTGTTTCGGCAAGAGTGGCGCACCTCCATCAACCGCTTCGCCGAGGCGATGACCCTGTTTGCGGTGGCGGCAGCGGGCATGTTCCCCTTGTTGCACCTGGGGCGCGCCTGGTTCGCCTACTGGCTGATGCCCTACCCCAATACTATGGGGCTGTGGCCGCAGTTTCGCAGCCCGCTGGTGTGGGACGTGTTCGCTATTTCCACCTACGGTCTGGTGTCGCTGCTGTTCTGGTTTGTGGGCCTCATTCCGGATTTGGCGACTATGAGAGACCGGGCCACCCACAAGGCAGTAAAGGTAATTTACGGCCTGCTGGCTATGGGCTGGCGCGGTTCGGCCATGCACTGGCACCGCTACCAAAAAACCTACCTGCTGCTGGCCGCGCTTTCGACGCCGCTGGTCGTTTCGGTGCATAGCATCGTCAGCCTCGATTTTGCGACGGGGGTTATCCCCGGCTGGCACTCAACCATGTTCCCCCCCTATTTTGTGTCCGGGGCCATCTTCTCCGGCTTTGCCATGGTGCTGACGCTCATCATTCCCCTGCGCAAATTCTATAATCTTGAGGGCTTGATTACCTCTCGCCACCTGAACAACATGGCAAAAATCATGCTGGTAACCGGCTCGATTGTGGTTTACAGCTACATGATGGAAATGTTCTTTGCCTGGTACAGCGGCAACGAGTTTGAACAATTCGCCATCTTCAATCGATTTGTTGGCCCGTATGCCCCGCTTTACTGGGCGCTTATGTTCTGCAATGCGGTTGTGCCGCAACTCTTGTGGTTCAATCGTTTCCGGGCCAACGAAATGGTTTTGTGGATTGTGGCCCTGGTGGTGAACGTGGGTATGTGGCTGGAACGCTTTACCATTGTCGTTACCAGTTTAAGCCGCGATTTCCTGCCTTCGTCCTGGGATGTTTACACCCCGACTGCATGGGACTGGATTATTTTCGCCGGGACAATTGGCCTTTTCCTCTCGATGCTCTTCATCTTCATCCGGCTGGTGCCGGCTATTTCAATGTTTGAAGTGCGGGAACTGGTGGCCGAAAAAGAAGGTCGTCTAACACATCATTAGGACAGAAAGGTTTTGTTATGGCACAGTTATACGGCTTGCTGGCCGAATTTGAACAACCGAAACCCTTGCAGGAAGCGGCGCGCCGGGCGTATGAGGCGGGCTATCGCAAAATGGATGCCTACTCTCCCTTCCCCATCGAAGGGCTGGCCGAAACATTGGGCAACAAATCGTCCAAATTGCCTTTTCTGGTTTTTTTGGGAGGCGTGGCCGGCGGAGTGGGCGGCTTTGGCCTTCAATACCTGGGCATGGTTGTCTTTTATCCATACGTGGCCGGCGGAAAACCGCTTAACAGTTGGCCGGCTTTCATCCCCATCACCTTTGAAACCACCGTGCTGCTGGCCTCATTAACGGCCGTCATCGCCATGATTGCCCTGAATGGCCTGCCGCAGCCGTACCATCCGGTGTTTAACGCCCCGAATTTTGCTTCCGCCTCGCAAGACAGGTTCTTTTTGTGCCTTGAGGCCCTTGACCCCAAATTTAATCCGGCTGAAACCCGGCAATTTCTGGAAGGTTTGCAGCCCTTAACCGTCACCGAAGTGGAACACTGGTCAGATGAAACGCTGGAGCGCGCTCCGGCGGCAGCAAGTTAAATTCATTGGAAATGGAGACAACGGAGCAATTTTCTATGCCTCATCGACTGAATATTTTGAAGACAAGCGTGTTGGTTCTGGTTTTGATTGCCCTGGCAGGCTGCGGCAACAGCAATAATTTCAGGCTGGGCGTCCAACTGATGCAAGACCAGCCCCGCCTGGACCCCTACGAAGCCAGCACCTTTTTTGAAGACGGCAGCGCGGCCCGTACCCTGGTTGACGGCACAGTGGCGCGCGGCCAGCTTCGGATAGACGAGCAGATGTACACCGGGCAGGTCAACGGCGAATTTACGTCCACCTTCCCCATGCCCGTCACCGCCGAGGTGCTGGCCCGGGGGCAGGAGCGGTTCGATATTTACTGCGCCCCCTGTCACGGCCCCGCCGCCGACGGCAACGGCGTGGTGGCCGAATTTGGGGTGAAGCCGCCCCCTTCCTTTCACCAGGACCGCCTGCGCGAAGCGCCTCCCGGCTACTTTTTTAACGTCATTACCAATGGCTTTGGGCTAATGTTCAACTATTCCGCGCGCGTCTCTCCGGCAGACCGCTGGGCCATTATCGCTTACGTGCGGGCGCTGCAATTAAACCCGGATGTTGATGTGGCTTCAATTTCGGCGGCAGACCTGCAAAAAATAGAGGGAAAATAATGGAACAACAAAATACACTTCGTCCCCGCCTGAATAATTTGCAATGGGTGGCTTTGGCTGCGGGCATTGTTGGGCTGGCATTGAGCGCCGTCGGTTACTTTACCAATCAGGAACAATTCTTTCGTTCATATTTGTTGAGCTACGTTTTCTGGATTGAGTTATCGGTGGGCGCGGTGGCCGTATTGTTGATACAACATTTGGCCGGTGGCCGCTGGGGTATGGTCATCCAGCGCATTTTGGAGGCGGGCGCCATGACCCTGCCCATTATGGCCGCGCTGTTTGTGCCGTTGCTGTTCGGCTTGCCCGCCCTGTTCGAGTGGGCGCGTCCGGAAGCCGTAGCCCACGATGCCTTGCTTCAGCACAAAGCGCCGTACCTGAACGTTCCGTTTTTTATGGCGCGGGCGGCCATTTATTTTGTGGTCTGGATAGTCATTGCTTTCCTGCTGACCAAATGGTCGGTTGAACGGGATAAAACCGGCGATGCCGCCCTCACCAAACGGCTGAAGAACTTCAGCGGCCCGGCTATGTGGGCGCTGGCAATCACGGCCACCTTCGCCTCTTTTGACTGGATGATGTCCCTTGAGCCGCAGTGGTTTTCTACCATTTACGGCATGATGTTTATCGTGGGCGCAATGGCTGCCGCCTTCGCCTTTGCCACGCTGGTGCTGGCCCGCGTCGCCGGCGAAGAATCGTTGGCGCAGACGGTCAACGCGCAGCAATTTAACGACCTGGGTAATTTTCTGCTGACGATGGTGATTATGTGGACCTACATTGCCCTGTCCCAGTATCTTATTATCTGGCTGGGTAATCTGAAAGAAGAAATCCCCTGGTATCTGGTGCGCGGTTCGGGCAGTTGGGCCACTGTGTCTCAATTGCTCATTGCCTTTCACTTTGTCATCCCCTTCTTTATCCTGCTTTCCAGAAGCAACAAACGCCAACCCAAAGCGTTGACTATGTTGGGGCTTTTTCTGCTGTTGGCCCGCTTCATTGATATTTACTGGCTGATTGTGCCCGCCTTCCGGCCCGATGCGGTTTTCTTTCACTGGCTGGATGCCGCCGCCCTGCTGGGCGTGGGAGGTATCTGGATGGCCGCATTTTACGCTCACCTGAAGAAGCACGCCCTTGTGCCCCGGTACGACCCCCGGCTGGAAGACGCCGCCCCGCGCGGCCGGCGCGCCCCCAGCGAAGCGTAGTGTCTCGTCAAGCATTGAATGACAGACAGGACAGATGTATCTATTGCCCCTGCTACAAGCGTCTCCCGTAGGGGCGGTTCGCGAACCGCCCCTATCCATTAAAGCATACTTGGCTGAGTACTGGTCACTATCGGATGCGATTTTTACATAACGTTTCAAGTGAACACCGGCAAACAGGACGCGTTGCGCATCGTGTTGCCGGTGATATTTTTGGGCCTGATTTTTCCCTTTTGGGGTAAAAATCGTTATACTGGAGTCTGAACTTAAATCGACAGGAGCAGACCCGGTGAAGTTATCTGTTGTCATTCCATGCTATAATGAAAAAAATACCATCGAAACCATCATCCGGCAGGTGCGGGCGGTTGACCTGCCCCTTGAACAGGAAATTGTCATTGTGGATGATTTTTCTGCCGACGGAACCCGCGATTTGTTGCAAACCTTTGCCGCCGACCCCGATATTCGGGTGGTGTTGCAACCCGAAAACCGGGGCAAGGGCGCGGCCTTGCGGGCCGGCTTTGCCCACGCCGGCGGCGATTTTATCATCATTCAGGACGCAGACCTGGAATACGACCCGGCTGAGTATGCCAAACTCTTGCAACCCATTTTAGACGGCAAAGCCGACGTCGTTTACGGCTCGCGTTTCATCGGCGGCGAATCGCACCGCGTCCTCTATTTCTGGCATTCGCTGGCGAATCGATTTTTAACCTTCTTCTCCAACGTATTTACCAATTTGAACCTGACCGATATGGAAGTGTGCTACAAGGTCTTTCGGCGGGAACTGCTGGCAAGAATTGAGTTGCGCGAAGACCGCTTCGGCTTTGAACCGGAATTTACGGCCAAAATCGCCCGGCTGAACGTGCCCGTTTACGAAGTCGGCATTTCGTACTACGGGCGCACTTATGAAGACGGCAAAAAAATAGGCTGGCGCGACGGCGCCCGCGCTGTTTATGTCATTTTGAAATACGGATTATTCAGACGGAAATAGCAACTCGGTCAGATTGTATGCTGCGGCGAAAGTTGCCGCAGGCAGTCGCTCAGTTCGGGGGGCAGGGGGGCTTCAAAGCGCAAGCGGGCCTGGCCCGCCGGGTGCCGGAAGCTCAAACGATGGGCGTGCAAAAATTGCCCGGATAGCTCCAGCGGGTTTTTGCGGCGGCCATACACGCTGTCGCCTACCACAGGATGCCCCAACCAGGCCAGATGCACCCGAATTTGATGCGTGCGTCCGGTTTCCAGCCTGATGTTGAGCAGGCTGTAGCCTTCAAACGCGCTTTGAACCACATAATGGGTGCGGGCCGGTTTGCCGGTTGGCCGGGGGCGAATATTTGCCGTAATTTGGGATGGCGGCCCAGCGGCACATCAATAATCCCCGCTGCTGATTGGGGCCGGCCGTAGACCAACGCCAGATAAATTTTTTCGACGGTGCGGGCCTTGAATTGCTGTTGCAGAGCCGTGAGCGCGGCCTGCGTTTTGGCGATGACCATCACCCCGGAGGTATCCTTGTCCAGCCGGTGAACAATGCCGGGCCGCTGCGGGTGCATGGCGGCCATTGCCGGATAACGATGCACCAGCGCATTGACCAACGTTCCTGCGGTGTGTCCGGCGGCGGGATGCACCACCAGCCCGGCGGGTTTGTTGATGACCAGCACATGCTCATCTTCAAACAGGATGTCAAGCGGTATATCTTGCGGAACAATGGTTTCAGAGGGGGCAGCCGGCAACGAAACGGTGATTTGCGCGCCCGCCGGCAGAGAGGAGCCGGGCTTTACAGGCAACCCGGCCACCAACACCCGGCCTTCGGCGATGAGACGCCGAACCTGGCTGCGGGAAAGACGGGGCAGGACCGAGACTAAAAACTTGTCGGCCCGGCTGTAATTTGTCCGGCAAACAAAGGTGCGGGTTGTTTCAGCCATGTCATCCTGCGCCGGCGTAATATTCATCAAACGACGGCCTGTTGCTGCGCCTCTTTCAGCTCTTCCTGCCACAACCAGTAGGCCAGCAAAAGAACCCCCCCCAACACCGACACATCGGCCACGTTGAAGATGGGCCAAAATCCAATATCTACAAAATCGACCACAGCGCCCTGCTGTATGCGGTCCCACATATTGCCCAGCGCGCCGCCAAGTTGCAACCCCAAACTCAGCTGAATCAGCCAGGGCAAAGAGGGGTACGTGACCACATAATACACAATAGCCAGGGCCACCACAATAGCCACTATCATAAACACATTGCCGCTACCGGGAAACAGCCCAAACGCTGCGCCGGTGTTCAAAATATGGCTGATTTTGAAGAGCCGCCCCAACGCCGGAATCGGTTCCCAGTAATCATACAGGGCCAAATTTTGAACCACCAGTATTTTGGTGAAACGGTCCAGCACCAGAACCACCGCCCCGACGGTCAGGAGCAACATTAACGAAGTCAGTTTTGACCCTTGATTATTTTCCAATGGAATCCCTCGCAAAAAAAATGGTGAACCCGGCCATTGTACTTGATTGCCCCGCTTTGGGCAAGCGATGTCGGGTTAGCCCATATCAACCACTTCCACGCCGTCAATATACGTTGCGCCCCCTTGCGAGGCCGTATCGTGAAAGCCTTTGATGAAGATGGTTGTTTGGGCCGTGGCGGCCGTAAATGTTTGGGTGTGCGTAATCCACTCATCTTCCCTGAACTCGGCCCAGGGTGTCCAGGTTACTGCGTCGGCCTGCCAGTCTGTGCCGCCATCCAGATCCAGGCCGAAATGATACTGCATGGGCGGCAGGGTGTGGACGTGCCGGACATGGGCCGTAACCTGATAGCGGTGGCCGGGCCGGGTATCAAGGACGCGATAGATACCGGCATGGCTGTCGACAAAATCGAAGGTGATGAGCTGGGAATACTGCCCGGAGAAAACATTGGGGCCGTAGTCGTTTAAATAAAAGCAGGATGAGCCGTATTCGCCCCGCGACGTGAACGCCTTCCAGCCGACAGCCAGTTTTGCC
>JAJRUC010000055.1 GCA_024278015.1 Chloroflexota bacterium | reverse complement strand
CTCCGCGCTGCTCACCGACACATCGCCGAACACGTGCGGGTGGCGGCGCACAATCTTCGCATCAATATACCGAATCACATCCGCCATCCGAAACTCCCCCGCCTCACTGCCGATTTGCGCGTGCAGCAGAATCTGCAACAGCACATCGCCCAACTCTTCCGCCAGCGCAGGCATATCGCCCGCATCCAGCGCCGCCAGCGCCTCGTGCGTTTCCTCCAGCAGATACGGACGCAAACTTTGGTGCGTCTGTTTTTTATCCCACGGGCAACCACTCGGCGCGCGTAAATGGGCAATCGTTTCCTGAAATTTGGTCAACCCCGGCGCCTCTTTTTGGGGCGGAAGGAAAATCGCCGTCGCCGCCTCATCCCACCCCGCCGGCGACCCTTCCTGCACCCCGTCCGGCGTGATGGATTGCAGCGCGGCATCGGCGGGGTACATCGTTTCCAGTGCGCGGCGCAGGGGCGCAATCAAATCCTGGTGATAAATCCCCGTGATGAGCGCGGGTCGGTGCGGCTCCAGCGGGGGATGGTGGAAACTGCACGCGAGGGTCGCATCCAGAATTTGCAACCCGGCGGCGGGCGAAAGTTTCAGCGCGTTCATGGTGCGGGAAAGCTCATCGGGCGCGGAGACGATTTTCACCGCCACGCTCCGTGCCGCCGCCAGCGATTCAATCACCGGCACGGCGGCATCATCCAGACGGGGGTCGCCCGAAACCAGCAGCGCCGAGGGCGCATTTTCAACCAAATCCGCCGCCAGATTGCGGAAACCGTCGCTCAGACCGTCGCCGGCCCGGATGATTGGCTTTACATATTTTACAGAAGCCGGAATTTGAGTTAAAATTCGAGTATTGGCTAACTTCAAATAAATGTTTTGGACAGAATTCAAGGTTGAGCGAGCCTGGGGTGACAGGGGTGAGGGGGAGTGGCCCAGCCCGATAATTGTAATCATATACCGCCTCCAAAGGGAAGATGTGCAAGCCGTTATTATACGATTGCTGTCCGGCGTTGCCAAGCCGGTTGAATGATTGTGAAAAATTGTATTGAGGAGCTCTTGTGGCAAAGATACTTGTTGTAGACGATGAACCCGAAATGAGAGATATGCTTCGAATGGGGTTGATAGAACACACGGTGCTGTTGGCCTCGAACGGGGCGGAGGGATTGCTGGCTGCGGCCCGGCACAAGCCGGATTTGATTGTACTGGATGTAAAAATGCCCGGTATGGACGGTTTTGAAACGTGCCGTCAACTGCGGGCCGACCCGGATTTAATGAACGTGCCGGTTATTTTTGCCACCTCGCAGGATACGCTTTCCGATAAACTGGAGGGCTTCGATGCCGGCGCCGATGATTACGTGATTAAGCCGTTTGACCTGACGGAATTGCAAATCCGGATTCGGGCCGTATTGCGCCGTCTTCAGCCGCCAAAACCGGCCATGAATTTGCAGGTCGGGAATGTTCGCCTGAACATTCTCAGCCGGGAAGTGACCGGGCCAACCGGCGTGGTGGTTTTAACCCCCACCGAATTCAGCTTGCTGGCCCATATGATGAAGCATCCGGGTATGTTGATGCCCACCAGCAAATTGCTTGAGGATGTGTGGGACTATCCCCCCGGCGTGGGAGACCCGGCCCTGGTGCGCATGCACATTCGCAATTTGCGGGAAAAACTGGAAGAGAGTCCCTCCGAACCGCAATTTATTCAGACCATCGGGCGGCAAGGGTACACCATTCGCGGTTAAGGTGGCGAAATACCCCGACAATGGGCGTGAAACATCGCGCCGCGCGTTTCATCTTCCGGCCCGGTTTCGGCCAATCCGCATCATTTCCATCATAGCTGCCGTCGCCACACGCCTCCATCCGGCAATAATTTGAATTTCCCCCTCGATTGCGTAACCTTTCGGTCGATATTCCGACATGATAACCGTGGGTCTTGTATTTTTGCAGGGAAGGGCAGTCCATGGTTAGTCAAAAGAAGATTATAGCTGATAACGGAGCAGGTTGCCGGACTGTAGCCAGGCATCCGGGGGGCGCGATAATGGACAAAATTCCGGTGAATGACCTGGTGAGCATATACCTGGCCGAGGCGACGCAATTTCCGTTGCTTTCTTTTGCGGAAGAGCTAACGTTGGCCCAGGATATTGAGCAGGGCCGGGCCGCTGCCGAGGCGTTGGCTGCTGCCCCCCGTTCGCCTGACTCGGCGAATCTGAAGGACGCAATAGCGCGGGCAGAACGCGCCCGGGAGCATTTGATAAAGGCCAATACCCGCCTGGTGGTCAGTATCGCCCAAAAATATATGAGGCGCGGCCTGCCTTTTTCAGATTTAATTCAGGAAGGCAATCTGGGTCTTATCAGAGCCGTCGAAAAATTTGACTACCGGTTGGGCTTCCGCTTCAGCACCTATGCCACATGGTGGATCAGGCAAAATGTGGTGCGGGCTTTGGCAGAGCAAACCAGAACCATTCGAGCGCCGGTGCATATTAATGACCGGCTGCGTAAAATATATGTATTTTCAGTGGAATTTGAAAGCGCCAACGGGCGCAAACCCACCATGCGTGAACTATCGGCGGCGCTGGATGTGCCGCCCCGGGAGTTGCGGCGCACGTTGCACATGAACCGGCACCTGCTTTCGCTGGACGAGCCGTTTGGCGATGACGATGAGCGTAATTTGAAAGATACGCTTCAGGATACTGCAATGCCCACTCCAACAGACAAGGCCAGCCAACAGTCGCTTCAGGAGAAGATGCAGGATGTTTTGTGTACGCTTAATCCCAGAGAGGCAAAAATTATCCAGCTTCGATTTGGGCTGCACAGCGGCAACGGTTTGACCCGTCAAGAGATTGGGCAAAAATTCGGGTTGAACCGGGAACGCATCCGCCAGCTTGAGGTTCAGGCATTGCGCCGCTTGCGCCACCCGCGCCGCTTGCGGATATTACGGGATTTTTGGGTGGGTATGTAACCCTTTCAAGCTAAAAACCTGAATTCCGAACAAGAAAAAATCACGCTCAGACAACGCAAAAACAGCCCGCAGATAACACAGATAGATGCGAATTTTTTTATCTGTGATTAGCTGTACCCAAAGTATAATGTCCATCTGTGGACAATAAATCCTGTCCCGAACCGAGGTCAGAAGCTGAACAAATACCACTGACCGCCCCGGTTAATCAGCTTCATCGTTTCCTCCCGGTCGCCGTCCGGGCCAAACAGGAAAGGCACTTCCGCTTCTGCGCCGTCGGCGCTGATGGTGGCCTTGCCGCTTACCTTTCCGGCGGCAAAAACCTGAACAAATTCTCCCTGATTACCTTCATTTGAAGCCAGGCCGCAAATCATTTGCGTATCGCCGTCGTTTTTACCCTGCGGGTCGCACAACGCCTGCAACGAAGCAAAATCACCGGAGTTGGCGGCATCGAAAACGGCTTGCACAACGCTCTCCGGTGATACAGCCGGCGCAACTCCAACCGGCGCATCGTCGGCGACGGCGAGGATATACGCGCCGCTCTTGCCGTCAACATCTTCGATGGACATAATGAAGGTTTGCAACCCGGTATCGCCGGCGGGAACATTGAAGGTGAACCGTTCATTTTTGCCGGGGCCGGATGCGTTGGATTCAAGCAATACCTCTTGACTTTCAAGCGCGCGAATTTTTACCACAAGGTCAACGGGGGTATCCGGATGGGGAATGACATTGCCCTGCAAGGTGGTTCCGCCGGGCGCGGTGTAGGTGTAGTGCAACAGCCCGCCTTCGGGCAGACGGCCGATGATGAAGTAGTTGGGGTTCAGGGCGAAGCTGACTGCGGGCGAGGCTTCAAAGGCGGCCACATAATGGCCGCCCTGACCGCCGGCATCTTCAATTACCACGTGATAAAGCGCGTTTTCCGGAATAGTCACCAGGAGCGAGTTATCGTTACTGGAGACCACATCCAGTATTTGCCCGGTTTGCGCGTTTTGAATACCGATGAGCAAATTTGAACTTGAAGAGATGCTTGCGCCGATTGTGTCGCCGGGAGAAGCCAGAAACAGAAAACGATGCGATTCGCCCGGTTGCAGGCTGTTTTCAAAGCCGATCGAGTGGCCGGGGGGGCGATTAATATCAATGTCCATCAGCGCCGGCTCCGAACCCGGTTCGGTTACATCGTCTGCGGCAGACACCTTCCCTTGCAGCGCATCGGATGCTTGTTGGCGCAAAGCCGGGTCATTGCTGTTTTGCAAAAAGGTTTCCAGCGTCTGTTGAGCCTGCGCCCGGAGGTCGGGATTTTCGCTGATTTGCAGCACCATACCATAATCGGCAATAATGGCGGCCAAATCGTCTTGAGTGCTGCCTGTTTTGGTCAGCGAGACCGCCCGATTGAAGTAGGCTTCATCCGATGTGGGGTCGAGGTTGATGGCCTGGGTAAAATCGGGCGCGGCTTGCCGGTAATTTTCAAGAAAGGCGTATGATTTTCCCCGCACGCGATAAGCGTCGGCGTTTGTAGCGTCAAGGTCAATGGCTTGCGTCAGGTCATCAATGGCCTGTTCATAGTTTTTGAGGTTAAAATACGAAATACCCCGTTCGTAATACGGGGCGGCCTCATCGGGGTCAAGTTTTATCACGTCAGTCCAGGCGGCGACGGAATTTTCATTATCGCCGTTTTTAAAATAAGCCAGGGCCAGGCTGGTATAGGCCTTAACGTTATCGGGTTCAAGTTCAATGGCTGCTTCAAGTTCGATAATGGCTTTGGCGTATTCACCGTCGGCAAAATATGTATCTGCCGTAGCCAAATGCGCCGCCGCGTTATCGGTATCGACGGGCGTGGGCGTGGCGGCCGGTTTCGTTGGCGCCGGGGTGCCGGTAGCGAGCGTCACCTCCGGTTCATTGCCGCCGCAGGCAACAGCCGAGAGCGTTACCCCAATCATCAGAATGACCAATATCCACGGTTTCAGGGTATTCTTACGGGTGTTGAACATTCTTCCCTCCTTGCCTTGTGCGGGTTTAATAAAGCCACATACTTTTTTTGGTTTCAGGACTTACGCAGTTGCGGTAAATCACGGTGTTTTACCCCCTCCCCGCTTCGCGTCCCCCGCTGTCGGGGG
>JAJRUC010000054.1 GCA_024278015.1 Chloroflexota bacterium | reverse complement strand
TTTTGCCCGGATACTTACCACAAATCATTCACAAGAAATTTGAACGAACGGTGTTATTTTAATTTGAAAAAGGGAAATTCAGTTGAAGAGTACCGCCACCAACCCAAACCCAATTGCCAAAATTGCCAGCGTGCCGGTCAGGTACAGGCCAATCCAAACCGATTGCCCAACCTGTCGCCGGAACATTTGCGCCGGCTTGAAGCGGGGGGTGGGCCGGGGCCAAATGGTGGGGGATTGCCCGGTAACGTAATAGGGGGCATGCAGCCGGTAGCGAACCGGATTATGGATTTTGGCCCAAATGAGCAACGACTCGCCCTGAGAAATATCTTCCGCGCGTTTGACGAGGTAGCGGACAATGGTTCGCTTGGCGATGTGGTCCGGAAATTCGCGCCGAAACGCGGGTACAGTGGCGCAAAACCGGCGCAACTCCTGGACGGTGAAACCTTCGTTTAAAAGCAGACGAATATTTTGCCAATGGTAGTGGACACTCATAAGTTCATAATTCCCTGATAACGGGAAACTCATCTCTCCGGTCTGTAATCTGTCTCCATGATAACATAACTTCTCTGTTGCAGGGACGATGCCGGTACTAATGGTTCACAGGATTTTTGGGCTATAGCGCCGGGGGTGACTTTCCTATTGACATTCTGTAGCGGCCCGATTACACTGAAAATGCAGAGTTATCATTTTGTAACAGGATAAGCAGGTCGGTTATGCAGGAACTTCGCCAGAATATTGTCACCAAAGAATGGGTGATTATCGCCTCTGAACGGGCCAGGAGGCCGCACGCCTTTGCCGAACCGGCCCATCATCAACTGACCAGCCGGCACCCCCCCTTCGACCCCGATTGCCCCTTTTGCCCCGGCAACGAAGAACTCGACCTGGAAATTGAGCGCATCCCCCTCCACGCCGAAAACTGGCAGGTGCGGGCGGTTTACAACCGGTATCCGGCTTTGCGGAAAGAGGCCACCCTCAGCCGCACATTCAAAGGCGTCCAGCGATGTATTTCCGGCGTGGGGCATCACGAACTGATTGTGCAGCACACCCGGCACAACACTTCGTTGGGATTAATGTCGCCGGCAGAAGCGCATACGGTCCTGACCATGCTCTATCAGCGGGGCTGGGCCATTCAGGCAGACGGGCGCATCGAACACATTATTTACTTTGAAAATCATGGGGAACGGGCGGGCGCATCGCTGGTTCATCCGCATACGCAAATTATCGCCCTGCCGGTTGTGCCGCAAAACATCCGCAACCGCATTGAAGAGGCCCGCCGTTATTTTGACGACACCGGCGAATGCGCCACCTGCGTGATGCTCAACGATGAATTGCGCCAAAACGCTCGTGTGATTGTTGACAGCCCGCACTTTGCCGCCTTTGTGCTGTACGCTGCCCTTTCGCCGATGCACGTCTGGATTGTACCCAAACGACACGGCATCAGCTATTTATTTACCACCGAAGAAGAACGGGCCGACCTGGCCCGCACCATTTGCATCATTCTGAACCGTATCGCCATCCGCCTGAACGACCCGGCTTACAATCTGGTCTTTCGGACCGCGCCGATAAAAGAAATGAACAGCACTTACTTGCACTGGTATGTGACCATTGTGCCCCGTTTGAGCCGCATGGCCGGTTTTGAAATGGGTACGGGGATGTTCATCAACCCCACCCTGCCGGAAGAATGCGCCGTATTTTTGCGTCATCCCCCTGATTGATCCGGCTGCTCAAGCGCAGGCACTATCTCCCACCCAAGCGAGGCGGCAGCTTGCCGCAACCCGGTATCCGGGCAGACGGCCACGGGGTGGCGGCTTAACTTCAGCATGGGAATATCGCGCGCGGTATCGCCATAGGCGGCCTCAAGTTGCCGGCCCGCCGACAATCGCTTCAGGTGGATAACCTTGCGCGGCCCCACGTTAAATTCGCCCTCAATTTCACCGCTAAATATATCATCGACAAAGTTCAGGGGGGTGCCAATCGCCTTGCAGCCGGGGAGTTTTTCCACAAAACGCTGCAATATCGGCTGGAACAGGCCGGAAATTATAACCACCCGCCGGCCCTGAGCCTGATGCGCCAGCAAACGGGCGATGACGGCCCGGCGACGACGGGGCCACAACTCGTTTTCGACCAGCCAGACGGCCATATCGTCAAATTGCCGGCGGGAAAACCCGCGATAAAGGCGCAGCAACTTAAGCATCCAGTTCTCTTTAAACGAAATCGTATCGATGAGTTGCAGCTTGAAGAGGAGAATACCCGGCAACCGGCTCAACGCCAGGCGCCGGTATCGCCCCTGGTAGCCGTGCGACAGCAGGTAATTGCGCAACCCATGCCAGGCGTATCCCGCCGAAAGCGTCCCTTCCATATCGGCGGCCACAAGGGGAGCGGGGCCGGTTGTAAAACTGGTGGCTGAGTTCATCATTTCACCCTGTTCCAGGTGTTGGGCAGTTTCGAAATTTAAATCGTCCCCAAACTTGTCGTGGATGCGTAAGGCGTCACCGTTTCCGTCAAGTGAATATCGCGCCGGGCGTATTCGGCCAGTATGGCATGGAAGACGCCGGGGGCGCGGCCCACAAATTCGGGCGGGCAAACGCCTTTGCGGCTGAAGGCTCCGGCCAAAACCTGGCGGGCCACAATGGCGGCGGTGTAACCCGTGGTGCGGGCCATCGAATGGGTCCCCGTTTCCGCGTCGAAGGTATCGAGCAGGTTGTAGGCGCAGGCCAGCCGTTGGCCCTCTTTTTGGCCGATGAGCCTGACTTGCATCACCGTCAAATCGGCTTCACCCGGTTGCAGCAGCCAGCGGTCAAACAATAGCTTCGAGGTGAGGGCCAGCGGGCTGACCGCTTGCCCGTTCACGGTGACGGGGCCGGCCTCAAAAAAGCCGCTCTCCCGAAAAACGCGCATCAACCCGGCGTGGCCGGGGTAACGCAGGGTTTTTTCCTTCATAAACGGGGCATCAAGGGTGCGTATCAGCGAGCGCAGACCATCGGTATTGAAGGCTTCCAGCGTGCCCACGCCCGGAAAATCGAGCAGTTCCACCTCTGACAAGGCCGGCTTGACCACCATCCGGCCGTGTTCCACGTAGCGAGCCGGGCGGGTGTATTCTTCCAGCACGTCTGCCGGCGAGAAAACGGCCTTGTATTCATACGGCCATTCCCTGATTTGCGGCAGGCCCCCCACGTAGCAAACGTAACTTTCCAGCGATTCCAGTTGCGTATCCACATAGCCGGCGATGATGTTGCACAGGCCGGGAGCCACGCCGCAATCTACCACGGCGGTTACGCCGTGGGCCTGGGCCAACTCGTCCAGCGCGAAGGGGTCTTCCGGAAAGAAGGAAATATCGACCACGTTTTTGCCCGCTTCAATGATGCGCCGGAGGGTGGCAAAGCCCATAAAACCGGGCACGGCGCACACCACCAAATCGCTTTTTTCAATGGCTGCCGCCAATTGTAATGCGTCAGCCAGATTGGCCTGCCGGGTTTGGACGGGCGCGGCCTGGGCCAAAGCGGCCAGCGCAGCGACGTTCATATCGACGGCGGTGACGGCGAAGGCGGCCTCGCGGGCCAGGTCTTTGACAATGGCGCTGCCCACCAGTCCGGCCCCCAGTACGGTGATGTTCATCATTTTCTCCTTTGAAATTAACCCCCTCCCCACCCTCCCCCTTTTTCAGGGGGAGGGAGTCGCGCCGGCGACGGGTGGGGGTAAACCAAATTTTCATGCCCGTTGCTGCCCCGCAAGGACTGTCACACTCCCTTGAAATTAACCCCCTCCCGGCCGGGGAGGAATGTCGCGGTTTCAGGTTTTGACGGATTGTTGCGCCGGAGATGTGACCTGCGGGGTCATCGGCCTCCAACCTCACCCCGCCACGCCCGATGCAGGGCGGCAATGTCATCGAACACCCACGTGGGCCGCAGGTTGTTGCGGGCCGGCATTGCCGCGTTGGTGACGCCGCTCAACACCAGAATGGTGTGCAGCCCGGCCCGCTGACCGCCGAGAATATCGGTCTCCAGCCGGTCGCCCAGCATAGCGGTGCGGGCCGGGTCGGCGGCCATCCGCCGCAGGGCCGCATCGAACATCACCTGTTCCGGCTTGCCGATGATGACCGGCTGCCGGCCGGTGGCCGCGCCGAGGGCGGCCAGAATAGCCCCGTTGCCGGGAACCAGCCCCTCCGGGGCCGGAAAGCTGGTATCGGGGTTGGCGCCGATAAAATCGGCCCCCTGATTAATCAACAGCGCGGCCTGTTTCAGTTTGGCGTAGGTCAGCTCAAAATCGATACCGACCACCACGGCCCGAACCTCATCATCGGCCAAAATAAAACCGGCCTCGCGCAAAGCCTGCCGGATGCCGTCTTGCCCGATGACGTACATGCGGCTGCCGGGCGGGTAGCGGCGGCAGTAATCTGCCGTGGCCAGGGCAGAGGTCAGCACCGCGTCCGGGGCGATGGATACCCCAAAGCGGGCAAATTTGGCGACGTACCGGGCCGGGGTTTTGCCGGCGTTGTTGGTGGCCAGGGTAAAATCGATGCGATTTTGCCGTAGAAAGCCGAAGAAATCGGCCAGGCCGGGCATAGGGATTTCGCCGCGCCACAGCACGCCGTCCATATCAATGACCAGGGCGTTGAGGGCTGAGAGGGCGGGATGAGTGTTGGGCATAATTATTCTCGTGTCAAATAAATGGTACCGGCCACCAGCCGCAGCAGACTGGTGGCGGCGATGAGCGTTCCCGGCCACAAAAAGCCGGCTTCGGCCAGCAGTAAACTGGGGAGGGCGTACACGCCGGGGAAGAAGACAAATGCGACGTAGCCCAGCAAGGCTACGGTTTGGGCGGCGGGTTGTTGACCGGCCGCAATTTTTTTCAGGCCGTAGAGCATCACCGGAATTTCCAGCAAGGCCAGCCCCATAAAAAAGGCGAAGACGGCCCACGTCAGCGCCGTCGAAAGCTGAAACGGCGGCTGCCATGTTTGCCGCAGCCGCAACACGCCGCCCACCAGCAGGGCGTTGCCCGCCGGCCCGGCCAGGCCGCTTAGGGCCAGCCTGGTCCGATTAACCGCCATCGTTTTCCGAAATGTCCCCTTCAATGGTGACGGCTGCCGTGGCAATGGCCCAGCTAACCAGCCCCCACGTTAGCCCGCTGACCAGACTGCCCACGCCCAGCGACCAGGCGGTTACGGGCGTGCCGGGGTCTCTGAAAATGCCGATGACGGTTAAAATGACGGCCGCCAGCGCAAATCCGAGGCCAATTTTCAGCGGGCCGCTTAATTTTGAAAACCACGTTTTGCTCATAATTTGAACCAGTCGAAGATTATGCAGGTGTGATTTTTTGTTTTACCCCCTCCCGGCCTCCCCTTTTCAGAGAGAGGTGCTGCCCCCCTCCTTGCGAGGGAGGGGGCAGGGGGGAGTATCTTGATTTTTGCTCATTGTAGCAGAGGGGAAGTTTCCCGCCAAATCATCCGGGGTGTCGATGTCTATCAGCACGGCTTCATCATCGACGGCCACGACGGCGGCTTCGGCGCGATGGGCCAGCAGCACGGGCTTTGCGCCCACGTCGCCCTGCACGCGCTCCATTTCGGCAAACAGGCGGCGATGGAACAGGACCGGGTTGCCCCGCTTGCCCGCAAATTCCGGCCAGACCACCGGGGCCAATGTCCGTTGATGACGGGCAATGACGGCGTTGATGACGGCTGCTGAAACGAGGGGTTGGTCGGCCAGCGGGAAGATGGCCGCGCTTGCGGTGGGTGGCAGGGCGGCCAGCCCCGCTTTCATCGACGCGCTTTGCCCGGCGGCCCAACCCGGATTTTCGACTACGGTCACGGGCCGAGTGCCCAGCGCCCGGCGACATTCGGCGGCATACGCGCCCAACACCACCACTACCGGCCCGGCCCGCGAATTGAGCGCGGCATCAACGGCATGCAGAAACATCGGCTTGCCCTGCCACGGGGCCAACTGCTTGGCCGCCCCAAAACGTCGCGCCGCGCCGGCGGCCAGCACCACCGCCGCCACCCGGTTTTGCACCCACTGCACCGGGTCGGGGTCGGTGAGGATAGCGACGGCCACCGAATCGACGCGCTCCACGCGCAGCAACATCTCCGCCAAATCAGACGCCGGGGCCGAGGGGGCCAGGTCGAATTTGTTGAGCAGGGGGATGACGCGGGCCGCCGGGGGAACGCTTTTCAGGCCGCCTTCGGGATGGGCCAGCACGGCGGCAATCACATCAGCGGTGACGGGTTGGCCGCTGGCCTGCCCGCTCAGGCGGCTGACCAATTCGGGCCGGTGGACGGTTTCTGCGGTGAGGGGGGCGTTCAGCGCGTCCAGCCCCACAATCGGCACAGCCAGGGTGACGCTGCGGGGGATGACCGGCTCGTGGCCGGCCGGGGCCTTGAAGGGGCGCATACGAGAGCCGTCCGCTTCAATGACGATGGTATCGAACAGGCCGCTTTGGGCCAGCGCGTTGATGGTTTCCGGCTCAACGCCGCAGGCTTTGCCGCCGGCCGGTTCGGTGGGGCCGATGAGCAGCGCGTGGCCGTGTTGCTCCACCAGCGTTTTCAGTTTGGGCAAAATGTCGGGCAGGGATTGGTGTTCGGGGTTAAACCGGATGAAGGCGGGAGCCAGGCTGATTTGGGTCGCAAAAATGCGGGTGGTGGTAGCCAGCAGAACGCGCCGGCCGGCTTGCGACAGTTCTGCTCCCAGCCGGAACATGGCGCTGCTTTTGCCGCCGCCGCCCACCAAAGCGACCACGTCGCCGGGTTTAAGTTGCAGCGCGGTTGACAAATTCATCGGTCAGCTTTTGCCTGACCACGTCGGCGGCCAGCATGGCTTCCAGCACGCCGCCGCCAATGGCCAGCGATTTTTCCGAGATGGTGAAGCAGTGTTCCCTGTTGCCGCGCGGGTCCACATCGCCAATTTTGAAGCCGGGGGTCAAGGGTACGGCGGGATGAATTAAACCCCGCAGCACGCCATCGAAGGGGGCCGGAACGGGGGTATCGCCCACCAGAGCCAGCGTTTGGCCCGCCGTCACCCGGTCGCCGATGCGGGCCAGCGGCGCCAGCTTGCCCGCCTGCGGGGCGCGCAGCACCCGGCCGGTGGTCATGCCCCGCACCGAACCGGGCGAGCCGGTATCGGCCTGGGCGCTGCCGGCGACAATGGCCCGGCCCAGCCAATGGCCGCGTCTGGTTTCGATGACCACGTGGCAATCGACAGAGGCGGTGAAGCCCGGCCCGAGGGCAATCACCAGCGGCGCGTCGACAAGGCGGGTGCCGGTATTTTTTTTCGCCATAATCGCGTCAACCAGCACTGTCGGCGGGCGGCGGCGCAGAATGTCGGCGCGGGGGTCAACCAGCACGGGAATGACTCCCTGCCGCAGGTGGGCTTCCAGCTCGGCGGGCGATGATTTGACGGCGGTGATGCCTTCTATGGTGATACGGCCTGCGTACACTGCCGCGCCGAAGCACACCGCCCGGCGCACCATGGTGGGGGTGGGGTGTTCGGTCATGACCACCGGAAACCCGGCCCGAAACAGGCGGGCGGCCACCCCGCCGGCCAGGTCGCCCGCGCCTTTAATGACAACGCCGATGGAGGCAAACAGCGGATTGAGCGTCATCGGCGGCGTTATGCGCTGTAGCCGTCGGAGAAGACTTCAATCATCAAACAGGGGTCGCCCAGCGGATACAGGATGGGGCTGGTGCAGCCGTTAGCCACATATTGGCGCACTTTGGCCTTCACCTCTTCGGGCGTGCCGCTGGCGGTGATGTGTTGCACCAGGTCATCGGGCACAAATTTCATGGCGTCCCTGATTTGCTCTTTGGTGGCGGGCCAGCCCAGAATAGACTGGATTTTTTGCACCACTTCCGGCGGGGTGTTGCTGGCTTTGGTGATGTGCGGTTGCTGGGCAATGTATTGGGTCAACAGCCAGCGCGCGCCATCCAGGGCTTTGGCTTTGTTGCTGTCCACCTAACAGACAATTAACTGGGGGCGGTCAATGTCGTCAAGGCTGCGGCCCGCTTTGTCTGCCCCAATTTTCAAATTATCCATGTAGCCTTTGTTGTATTCGGGCGGCACGCAATAATTCATCACCACGCCGTCGGCAATTTCGCCGGCCAGTTGGGTCATTTTGGGGCCGGTGGAACCAATCATCAGGGGCACGTTGCGAGCCTCTTGCCGGCCATGCACCACATCAAGTTTGATGCCGTTTACCTGATGAAATTCGCCTTCGTAGGTGACGGTTTCCATGTGCAGCAGGCGGCGCATCACTTCGATGGTCTCTCGCATGGCCTTCAGCGGTTTACGGCGGGTAATGCCCACGTTGGTTGCCAGCGGGTCCCACCAGGCGCCAATGCCGCAGATGGCCCGGTCGGGGGCCAGGTCATCCAGAGTGAGAAAGGTGGCGGCCAGCAAGCCGATGTTACGGGTCCAGTTGTTGATAACGCCGGAGCCGATTTTGATGCGCTCGGTGACGGCGGCGAAGGCGGCCATAGGCACAATGGCGTCGCGTACCAGACGGCTTTCGGCCTGCCAAACGGCCTCGAAGCCGTTCTTTTCCGCAAATTGGGCCAGCTTCATCCCCTCACGAATTTCGTGAGCGTCTTGCAAGTACAGGGCAACTCGGTCTGTCATGGGTTTGTCTCCTTCGACTTCAGGCTAAAGGGTAATTTACGTGCTTTAATTTTACTGCAAAGGGGCAGAGCCGTCAAAACAGTTTACGGCCCGCGCAAAATGGTGGGGTTGTCGGACAATTTTGGACGATGGTTATTCGAAGGGCAGGGGGATAGGGCTTGCGGCGGCCACTTGCTGCCAATCGGCGGGCGTGTCCAGGTCGAAGGCCAGGCCGGGCGAGCGATAGATGGTCGGTTCAAGGCCGAGGCGGCGGGCCTGGGCGCAGTGCCGGCTGAAGCTGTTTTCACCAAACTGGG